>CAJMHW010000024.1 GCA_905213325.1 Collinsella aerofaciens | reverse complement strand
ATCTGGTGGCGTGGGCCGAGGAGGCGGCTCGTCGCGGCGCCGGCGAGATCCTGCTCACCAGTATGGACCGCGACGGCACCAAGGCCGGATTTGACCTGGCGCTCACCCGCGCCGTGGCGCGCGCGGTGCCGATTCCGGTGATTGCGAGCGGCGGTGTGGGCGCGCTCGAGCATTTTGCCGAGGGCGTGATCGAGGGCGAGGCCGATGCCGTGCTGGCGGCGAGCGTCTTTCACTTTGGAACGTTCAGCATTCGCCAGGTGAAGGAGTATATGGCGTCGCAGGGTATTCCTGTGAGGTTGGACTTCTAATGCTGCGGGCTTCGCTGCGGCTTGTCCAGGCACCGCATCTTGCCGTTCAAACCGTCGCTCGCGTACCAAAGTACGCGTCGCTCCTCTTTCGCGGCAACCTGCGGCACCTGGGCAAGCCTCGCCGACCTGCGATGTTCACGGTAATTACTTGGGAGGAATGATGACTGAGGTGGTAAATGCTACCGAGCTGAAATACGACGCCCGTGGGTTGATTCCTTGTGTGGTTCAGCAGTATGACACCGGCGAGGTGCTTATGGTTGCCTGGATGAACGAGGAGTCGGTGGGGTTGACGCTCAAGACCGGCACCACGTGGTTTTGGAGCCGCAGCCGCCAGGAGCTCTGGAACAAGGGTGCGACGAGCGGCAATATGCAGGAGGTCAAGGAGCTCTGGGCCGACTGCGATAGCGATACGCTGCTGGTCAAGGTCGACTCGCCGGGTCCGGCCTGCCATACCGGCAACCGTACCTGCTTCTTTAAGAAACTCGCGTAGGGCGGGCGCTCGACTAGGCGCTTGGCCAACCAGAAAGGATTGAACCATGGGTGTGCGCACCGCGAATGTTCAGGATGGAAATATTGGCGAGACGCTGACGGGGCTGGCCGAGGTGATCCACGGCCGTCGCGACGCGTCGCCGCAGGAGAGCTATGCCGCGCGTCTGCTGACCGACGTCGAGGATGAGCTGCTCAAGAAGCTTGCCGAGGAGGCGAGCGAGGTGATCATGGCCTGCAAGGATAACGATCACGATCATATCCGCTACGAGGCCGGCGACCTGGTCTACCACCTGCTCGTGACGCTCGAGCGCTACGGTATCACCCTCGACGAACTCGCCGGTGAACTCAACGCCCGCCGCCACTAGTCGTTTGGGACAGTCTTTGTTGATGTAACGGGGTCATGGAAGTTGCGGTGAAATAGGGACTGTTTAAGCGCTTCATCAGGCAAAACAATCCCTATTCCACCGCAACTTATGAAGGGATGGCTAGTCGAGGGGTGTGGATTCCCATTCGCCGTTGGGGTGGGGGATGTCGAAGGTTCGGTAGCCGCAGTCGTAAGCGTGGGCCTGGGCCTCGCGGATGTTCCAGCAGATGTCGCAGGCGCGGTGTGCGTCCGAGCCAAAGGTGATGGGTACCTCGGCGTGGGCGAAGCAACGCAATAGCCCGGTCGCGGGATAGTAATCGTCGAGCCCCTTGCGCGGCGCGGCGGTCGAGACCTCAACGCGGCGGCCCGTGTCGTGAGCGCACTCGGCCATCTGCCCCCAGAACGGCGTCGGGTCAAAGTCGGGCGCAAAGCCTTCCTTCGAAAAGCGCATGACCAGGTCGGGATGGGCCATTACGTCAAAGTTGAGTGAGCTTTCGCAAGCGCGGCACCAGTCGTCGACGTAGCGCTCCCACACGCCGTGTACCCCCAGGTTTTCCCAAACATGCAGGTTGGTGTCATCATCGATCCAGCCGCAAAGGGAATCGGGTGTATCGGGGCGAGCGACGTTTTCCGTTCCCGCCGTACCCGCGGCACCGGCCATGATATCGCCTGGGTTGCCAATCCAATGCACGCTGCCCAGGCGTACGACGGCGTCCTGGGACCAGCGCTCAACCAAAGGCTCGCAGCCCTCGTACCAATCGCATTCAAAGCCATAGATAAGCTCGAGCTCCGGCGCGATTTGCGCGGCAAGCTTGCGAGCATCCTCAAAAGCCAGACGATGTGCCGGCAGGTCGCTCTCAGTAACCTGCACTTCGCAGTTGGCATCCATGCTGGCGGGCAGTGTGAGATGGTCGGCCGAGACCATGACGCGGCAGCCGGCCGCAGCAGCGGCGCGAACGTTGTCTTCAAACGAGGCATGGCCGTCCGAGAACGAGGTGTGGGTATGGCAATCGACCAGCGGGCAGGCAGACATGGCGACTCCTTTGCATTTGGCGAATCCGCTCCATTGTAATGGTGTAGCTTTTAACACGCCGGGCACGCCGGAGCTCGAAATCGATTGGAAAGGCTGTGCGGTGCGCGGTGCGGCCTCGCTTGCGCTCTCAAAACATGTACATCAGCCTCCAAAAGCTGCAAAAAATGACATGTTTGGAGGCTGATGTACATGTTTGGATAGGGGCGAGGGCGGCGACGGACGAAAGTCATGCCTGTGCCACGTCCGATGTGCTAGCGTTTGGATGAACAAAACGAGCCCGCGCGGAAAGGATTCGGACCGTATGCAATGCGATAGCACATCCCCGCTGTCCCGCGAGACCGATGCACCCGAAACCATCGTCAAGCTGGAATGCGACATCGACGACGCGTCGCCCGAGGTGCTCGCCTACGCTGCCGACCGCCTGCGCGAGGCGGGTGCGCGCGAGGTGCATTGGCTGCCCCTCTATTGCAAGAAAGGCCGTCCCAGTTGGCAGCTGCAGGTAATCTGTGCTCACGAGGATATCGAGCGCCTGCAGACGATTATCTTTTTGGAAACCACGACCAACGGCATTCGTCGCCAGGTCATGGAGCGCGTTTGCCTGCCACGCCGCTTTGAGCGCGTAACGACGCCATGGGGCGAGGTGTCCGTCAAGGTGGCCACCCTGCCCGACGGCAGCGAGCGTGCAGCGCCCGAGTACGAGGACTGCGCCCGTCTCGCCCGCGAGCACAATGTGCCGCTCCAGCGCGTTATGCAGGCAGCACAAGCCGCGGCACTGCGATTTGAGTAACACGGTCGGCGACGCGCCACACCCGCCCCATCAACCTCACCGAAAGGATCCCCCATGAAATACCTCATCGCTTCTGACATCCACGGCTCGGCATACTGGGCCGAGCGCCTGGTCGCCGCCATCGAATCCCAGCAGCCCGACCGCATCGTCCTGCTGGGCGACCTGCTCTACCACGGTCCGCGCAACGACCTGCCGCGCGATTACGCCCCCAAGCGCGTAATCCCGCTGCTCAACGCCCTGGCCGACCGCATCATCGCGGTACGCGGCAACTGCGATGCCGAGGTCGACCAGATGGTGCTCGACTTCCCCGTCATGGCCGACTACGCCACGCTGTTCGACGAGACCGGCCGTGAGCTGTTCCTGACGCACGGCCATGTCTTTGGCGCCGGCATGCACAACAGCGTCGACCACGCGCCCGCGCTGCCCGAGGGCTCCGCGCTCGTCTACGGTCACACGCACGTCAAAGTCAACGAGGAGAGCGCCGCGCACCCGGGCCTGTGGCTCTTCAACCCCGGCAGCGTGAGCATCCCCAAGGACGGCACGCACAGCTACGGCATCTACGAGGGTGGAACGTTCCGTCATGTGATCCTGGAGGAGGACTAACCATGGCAGAGCACATGGCTCAGCAAAATGCCGAGGGCTCGCGCGATCTGTCCACGCTGGTCGATGCGTCGGCCGAGCTGCAGCATCTGGTGCAGACCATCTGGCGTCTGCGTCAGCCCGATGGCTGCCCGTGGGATCGCGAACAGACACACCGCAGCATTGGCAAGAACATGATCGAGGAGGCCTACGAGGCGCTCGACTGCATCGAGGCGGACGACGCGGTTCACCTGCGCGAGGAGCTGGGTGACGTGCTCATGCAGGTCGTGCTGCATGCGCAGATTGCTGCTGACGCCGGCGAGTTTACACTGGCCGACGTGGCGCGTGATATCGATGCCAAGCTCATCCGCCGTCATCCGCACGTGTTCGGCGATGTGGATGCCGACAGCTCCAACGAGGTACTCAAGATTTGGGACGAGGTCAAGCTTGCCGAGAAGGCCGCCAAGGACAAAGCCGTGGCGGCGGGTGAGGCCGCGCCCGAGGGTCTGCTCGATGGTGCGCCCACGCATCTGCCGGCGCTGATGCAGGCGCAGAAGGTGTCGCGCAAGGCAGCTGCCGTGGGCTTTGAGTGGGAGACGGTCCAGGACGTGTGGGACGAGGTCGCCGAGGAGCGTGCCGAGTTTGAGGCCGAGGCCCCCGGAACGCCCGAGCGCGAAATGGAGTTTGGCGACCTGCTCTTTGCCCTGGTCAACGTTGCGCGCAAAGAGGGCATTGACGCCGAGAGTGCCCTTCGTGCCAGCACGGCAAAGTTCCGCCGTCGCTGGGCCGCGATGGAGCAGATGGCGGCCGATGCTCACGTGGATCTTGCCGAGCTTTCGACCCACGGCCTCAACGACCTGTGGGATGCCGCAAAGGCGGAGGAGTAAGACTGCGGGAACGACGGGCTGACACGCCTTATCGTTCCCGCTAAATTATTCGAAAATCAAGTGTATCCCTCGGCTAACTTAGGGCATAATGCAAAAAGTGCGACATGGCTAACTTACGGAGGCGCACCGACGGTGCACGGTCAGCCGGTCGCTTGCATCCACTACGTTTCCAAGTGAGAGGGAGACAACATGAGCGATATTTTGGACGTCTACGGTCGCGAGGTGCTCGACAGCCGCGGCAATCCCACCGTCGAGGTCGAGGTCGTGCTCGAGGACGGCAGCTTTGGCCGTGCAATGGTGCCTTCGGGTGCTTCGACCGGCGCCTTTGAGGCCTGCGAGCTGCGCGATGGCGACAAGGGCCGCTACCTGGGCAAGGGCGTTTCGCAGGCCG
Organism: Collinsella aerofaciens; assembly: GCA_905213325.1. Taxonomy (GTDB): domain Bacteria; phylum Actinomycetota; class Coriobacteriia; order Coriobacteriales; family Coriobacteriaceae; genus Collinsella; species Collinsella aerofaciens_AG. The sequence goes on along the minus strand of CAJMHW010000024.1, from coordinate 27,090 downwards.
TCGAGCACGTCAACAACGAGTGCGCCGATGCCGTCGTGGGCCTCGATGCCTTCGATCAGCGCGCCGTCGATGCCGCGCTGATCGCTGCGGATGGTACCCCCAACAAGACCAAGCTCGGCGCCAACGCCATCCTGGGCGTGTCGCTGGCCGTTGCCCGCGCCGCTGCCGAGTCGGCTGGCCTGTCGCTGTGCCAGTACCTGGGCGGCGTCAACGCTCATCTGCTGCCCACACCTATGATGAACATCCTCAACGGCGGCGTGCATGCCGACAATAACGTCGACTTCCAGGAGTTCATGATCATGCCGGTGGGCGCCCCGAGCTTTGCCGAGGGCCTGCGTTGGTGCGCCGAGGTCTACCATACCCTCAAGGGCGTGCTGCACGAGGCCGGCCTGGGCGGCGGTGTGGGCGACGAGGGCGGCTTTGCCCCCAACCTTAAGACCAATGCCGAGCCGTTCGAGTACATCACCAAGGCCGTTGAGAAGGCTGGCTTTAAGCCCGGCGTCGACTTCATGTACGCCATGGACCCGGCCTCGACCGAGTTCTACAACGCCGAGACCGGCATGTATGAGCTCAAGGGCGAGGGCGTGGAGTACACGAGTGCCCAGATGGTTGATTACTGGGAGAAGCTCGTCGACACCTATCCCATCATTTCTATCGAGGACGGCATGGCCGAGGAAGACTGGGACGGCTGGGTCGAGCTTACCCGCCGCATTGGCAACAAGGTGCAGCTGGTGGGCGACGACCTGTTCGTCACCAACACCGAGCGCCTCAAGAAGGGCATCGAGCTGGGTGCCGCCAACGCGATCCTGGTCAAGGTCAACCAGATCGGCACGCTCACCGAGTCACTCGAGGCCATCGAGACCGCCAAGGAGGCCGGCTACGCTTGCATCGTGAGCCACCGTTCCGGCGAGACCGAGGACTCCACGATCGCCGACCTGGTCGTGGGCGTCAACGCCGGCCAGATCAAGTCGGGCGCACCGTGCCGCAGCGACCGTATCGCCAAGTACAACCAGCTCATCCGCATCGAGGACGAGCTTGAGGGCAGTGCGCGCTACGCCGGCAAGGCCGCGTTCTACAACATTCGCTAGGCACGCGGAGGTCGCGGGGGCGGGGAAGACTCGGATTTGCCTTGCTTCAGCCGGGCGCTGTTGAGCACCATTGGGCGCTGGGCCATATGACTCAGCGCCTTTTTTATGTCGAGCAAAGGCTGTCGAAGGTGGCGCGCGCGCTCGTGCTATAACTAGAATACTAAGCGCAAACAAACCTCAACCGCACAAGGCGCACATGGATCAGATTTACGACAACAGGTACTATTCCGCCGGTTCGCGTGAGCCGTCGCTTCGCCGTGCGCGCACGGTGCAGCTCGGTGGGTCCGCCTACGCCGGTGCCGACCGCTCCGCGCAGCGCCCGACAAGCACCTCGCGCCCCAATGCTCAAGTGAATACTTCGACAGATGGACCAGTACGCCCGACACGTTCGTCGCATCCGTCGCGTCCCTCGGCCCAGACGCACGACAAAGCGAGCAGGCCTTCGAGCCGTCTTTCGGGCTCGGACTTTATGCGCTACGCCAACGACAACGCGGTGGTTAAGGCAATCTATGACTTTACACATGGCTCTCTGCGCCCGCTGTTTATCGGTATCGTGGTGGCGCTGGCGCTCGTGAGCCTGTATTTTCCCGTACGCGACCTGTATGTGGCTAAGCGCTCGAGCGATATCTTGGCCAAGCAGGTCGAGATTCGCGAGCAATATAACGACGAGCTGCAAAAAAGCGTCGACAAGCTGCTCTCGGAGGAGGGCATCAAGGACGCGGCGTCCGAGGACCTGGGCTTGGTGATGCCCGGCGAGAAGAGGATTGAAGTGCAGGGCCTGGACGGCGATTCGGATGCCTCGTCGAGCCAGAAGTCGTCGAACGCCAAGAAGGCCAGCGAAGTTGCCAAGGAAATCGAAGAAGTCGGTAAGGACGCGCCGTGGTACATCCAAGCGCTCGACATGCTGTTTGGGTTTAACGGCGTCGAGGGCCAGACGGTCGTGTCCAACGGCAAATAGCGCCCGGAGGGGAGCCCGCAATGACAAATTGCAAACGCTATAAGGTAGCCGCGATCGACCTGGGAACGGTGTCGTCGCGACTGGTGTTGGCCCAGGTCGAGGGCGGAGCGATTGTGGAATCGTCCAAGCATACCGAGATTACCGACCTGGGCGAGGGCGTGGACGCGACGGGTCGCTTTTGCGAGGCGGCTGTCGAGCGTGTACTCGCTGCGTGCCGTATGTTTGTGGACGAGGCGCGTACCTTTGGCGCCGCGTGCATCTGCACCACGTGCACGAGCGCCGCGCGCGATGCGTCCAACGCCGCCCTGCTGCTGGACGGCCTGCACGAGCTGGGGCTTGAGCCGCAGGTGATTCCGGGTGAGGTCGAGGCACGCCTGACGTTTTTTGGCGTGGCGCACGACTTTGCCGGCGAGCGCATCATTGTTGCCGATTCGGGCGGCGGATCCACGGAGCTCGCGACGGGCGTCTATGCGCCGGAGCGTGGCGTCTTTGCGCTAGAAGGGACGCGCTCGCTGGACATTGGCTGCCGCCGCGTGACGGAGCGGTTTTTCTCGACGATGCCACCCGCACGCGGCGAGCTTGCTGCCGCTGCCGCGTGGGCAGGCGAGCAGTTCGCCGCCTATTTTGAGGGCCTGCCTGTCGACTTTGAGCGCGCCGAGCGCCTCGTCGCGGTGGGCGGTACCGTTACCACGCTCGTGGCGCTGGTCCACGAACTGGAGCCGTACGACTCGAACTTTGTGCACCTGCGCGAGCTTTCGATGGAGCAGATTTCGGCCGCTATCGAGCGCATGTCTGCGTTGGATGTTGCAGGCATTGCCGCGTTGCCGGGCGTGCAGCCCAAGCGCGCGAACGTGATCTTGGCAGGTGCCGTGGTGATTCGCGAGCTCATGCGAGCCGGCGGCTACAAGACGCTCACCGTAAGCGAGAACAGCCTACTCGCTGGCATGGCCGCCACCATCAACGAGGTTCTCGACGGCGCGACTCCCACCATCGCCTGGACCCCGAGCCTGAGTGCTCTTTAACCGTCTTCCTCTGAGTTGCGGTGAAATAGTTCCTAAATAAGCTGGTAAACGGTATAAACAGGATCTATTCCACCGCAACTTAGAGCCCTGCCGGCGTGTAAAAGAAACGAGCCCGCATCCCCGGGGGACACGAGCTCGTAAACAATACGTGGTAGGGGCGGTGGGACGTCTGCGTATTTGCTGCGCAAATACGCACCGGCTTCGGCCGCCTGTCGGCGCCCTCGCCGGCTCGCTACGGACGCTGCGCGTCCGCTTAACGCTCGCCCCCTCGCGGGTTCGAGTCCCACCGGCATCTAAAAGAAGCGAGCCCGCATCCCTTGGGGACACGGGCTCGAAAGCTCCATATGGTAGGGGCGGTGGGACTCGAACCCACAATCCTTGCGGCGAGAGATTTTAAGTCTCCTGCGTATGCCAATTCCGCCACGCCCCCGTGAGACTAGAAGTCTAGCACAAGCCGTCCGTTACGCGTTGACGGCCATCGAGTGTTGGCCCGACTTCTCCAGGAACTCTTGGAACTTGGCTTCGTCGCCTTTGTTCTTGTACTGCAGGGCCAGCAGGTATTCCAGACGGCAGCGCTTGACCGGGTCGTCGCCGACATCCTCGAGCATACGCTCCAGCTCGGGAATGTCGTTGTGGCGCTTGAGAATCATCGTGTCGTACATCAGCTGGCATTCGTGTGCGACCGCCTCGGCCTGACCGCCCTCAAAGCCCTTGATCTCGTGCAGAAGCTCCTTGGACTTTTTGCGGTCCTCCTGGCCAACGTAGTAGTTAAAGGCTTTGATCACCAGGTCGACGCGCTGCATCTTGGGCAGATTGAGCCCCAGCAGCAAATCGAACATCTCATCGGCGCGCTTGTGGTCCTCGCGCAGCAGATAGGAGTTCAGGCGCAGGTAGTCGCGGTTGTAGCGCGGGTACAGCATGCTGGTGAGTTTGCCGTCGAGCAAACGATCGAACTCGTCCCACTGCTTGGCAGCCATAAGCTGCTGTAGACGCTTGAACGTGGTGCGTTTTTTGACGCTAAAGAACACCGACACGGCGATGCAGATGATGACGACGGCGGTCCAGAGTGTGCGGGAATCGGGCATATTGGGATCCTTAGTCGCTCATAAAGCGAGCGGTATGACAACACGTACTAGATGTATTATACGCAGCGCGCAAGCAAACTAGCATAAAAGCTCATCGAGGCTGAGTGCCATCGCTCGCTGCGGTACACTTACCTAAAGTAAACCATGAAGGGAGACATTACCTATGAAGAAGATTGTTTTGGCTTGCGGTGCTGGCGCTGCTACTTCCACGCTTGTTGCCCAGAAGGTCGCCACCATGCTCGACGCCAACGGTTATGCCGGCAAGTATGAGATCGTGCAGTGTGCCATCTCCGAGGCCAAGGACTACTGCGACGAGGGCGCCGACCTGCTGATCGCCACCACCGTTGCCCCCGAGGGCCTCACCTGCCCGTACGTGAGCGGCGTGCCCTTCATGACTGGCATGAACCGCGTCGCTGCCGAGAAGGCCGTTCTCGACGTCATGGCTCAGTAGGCGCTGACTGTATGAATGAGCAGAACGCCAATCCGGTCGAGCTCTTTGGCATGCGCGTTGCCCATGTGGGCATTAACGCCACCGACCCGGCAGACGCCCTGGAGATCGCGGAGCTGTTCTCGACGATGATGGGCCTGCCCGTCATCGAGACCCCGGTTTCGTACTTCAACGATTCGCTGGTCGAGATCATGAAGCAGAACGGTCGTGGCACCAAAGGCCACATCGGCTTTGCCGTTAACGACATCGATGCAGCTGAGAAGTGGTTTGCCGAGCGCGGGCTCGAGGTCAACGAGGAGTCGCGCGTGCTGCTGCCCGACGGCGGCACCAAGCTCGTGTACTTTAAGCGCGAGTTCGCCGGCTTTGCCGTGCATCTGTGCCGCGAGTAGCGCACAGGCTGCTATAGCTAGCAAAAAGGGATAGGGCCGCATGGCCTTATCCCTTTTTTACGCCGAGGGGCTTCCTACCGCGGCAGGCGAATCGTAAAGCGGCTGCCGACGCCCTCGACTGAGGTCACGCCAATGACACCACCATGGCTATCGACGATCCACTTGGCAATGGCGAGCCCCAGGCCCGAACCCTGCGTGCCGGCATCGCGCGCGTTGTCGGCACGGTAGAACCGCTCGAACGCGTGAGCTGCGGATTCCTGATTCATGCCGATGCCCTCGTCCTCAACGCTTATGTCGATCGTGCCCGCGCCCGCATCCGGCGTCATGTCAAACGAGATGGATGTGCCCGCGTCCGAATACTTGGCGGCGTTCTGCACGATCACGCGCAGGGCCTGCTTTACGAGTGCCACGTCGACAGGCGCGTCGCAGCGCGGGTCGCTGGCGAGCGCGGCGTCAAACGCCAGCCGATACGTGTGCGCGGCATCGATCATCTGCGATTCCTCGCAAACCTCGCCGACCAGCGCGGCCAGGTTGGTATTCGCGCGCCGCAGTACGGTGCGTCCGGCATCGCCGCGTGCCAAAAACAGCAGCTGCTCCACAAGCTCTTGCATGTGCTCGCTTTCGGCTTTAAGGGACGCGATGGATTCCGCCAGCACGTCCGGGTCGTCCTTACCCCAGCGGTCGAGCATGTTCACGTAGCCCTGAATCACCGCGATGGGCGTGCGCAGCTCGTGGCTCGCATCGTTGACAAAGCGCATCTGCTGCAGCTTGGCCTCTTGCATCTGGCGCAGCAGGCGGTTGAGCGCGACCTCGATACTCGCCAGATCGGCGTCGCCGGTGGTGACGCTCGGCGAGTCGACACTTGCGCGCTCGATGGCCTGCTCCAGCGTTTCCATTTTGCCGTCGGCGAGTTGCATGCGGCCGAGCTCATCCACGCGCAGTGCCAGATCGTTGAGCGGTGCCATGGTACGGCGCACGCGTCGGGCGCCGCCGAGCATGTTGAGCACGCCGATGACCTGCCAACCTGCAACGACTAGGTAGAGAGGCCACAGTGCGACGAGGTCCTGCGCGAGGGGAAAGCTCTTGGTGGTGCGCGCAAGCTCGATGGTATAGGTAAGCGTGGTCAGGTCCCAGCCGCGTGTGGGTGTCAGCGACATGCCGTGAACGGCGGCGCCGGGGATCCATCTTGCGGTAAACGCGCCGTCGGGCAGCGTCTGGTTGTATCCATAGACGAGTACCGCCGCCGCGACAACCACCAGTAACAGATCGAGCCAGACGTAGCTCATCAGGCGGCGCCACATGTAGCTCCAGTTGATGGCACGGGCGATGGAGGTGACGCGCTTGGCCTCGGCGCTACGCACGGCAGACATAGCCCACCCCGCGCACGGTCTGGATGATGCGGACACCGCCGGCGTCCTCGATCTTGGCGCGCAAATGTGCGATGTGCACATCGACGTTGTTGGTGTCGCCCACGTAGTCGTAGCCCAGCGCCTCATGCGCGATGCGCTCGCGCGTGAGCACGGTGCCGGCGTGCGCCATAAGCAGGGCGAGGACATCGAACTCGCGGGCCGTGAGCGCAATGGGCGAGCCGCCGACCGTGACTTCGCGGCGGTCGGGGTCGAGCGCAACCGAGCCCACGGCGAGCGTGGCGGGGGAGAGCGAGGCGGAAACCTGGGTCGAGTCACTGACCGGGGGCATCGCAGTGGCGCCGACACCCGTGCCGCCTGCCGCGCCCGTCCCGATGCCGCCAACGCCCGAAGCCGCCCGCACGGCCTCCGAGCGCTTCAGCGCCACGCGGATCCGTGCGAACAGCTCCTCAATCGCAAACGGCTTGGTCAGGTAATCGTCAGCACCGGCGTCGAGCCCGGCCACCTTGTCCATCACGGCATCGCGCGCGGTGACCATGATCACCGGCACATCCTTGTGTTTGCGTACGCGCCGCAGCACCTCCATGCCGTTGAGCTGCGGCAACAGCACATCGAGCAGAATCAGATCGTAGTCGCGCTCCAGCGCCAGGTCCACGGCGGTGCGGCCGTCGGCGGCGTGCTCCACCTGGTAGCCCTCGTGCTCCAGCTCGAGCGTCACAAAGCGGGCGATTTTCTCCTCGTCCTCTACGATCAGGATCCGTGCCATGCGTGCCCCCGTCTGAGATTACTTGTCGTCGTTGAGATTTTGCTTGATGTCGTCCGCGGCATCGGCAGCGTGATTCATAAGGTTGTTGATGCTGCCGGGCACGTCGCCGTCGCTATCGATGCGGTAGCGCATGCCAAAGAACAGGCCAATCAGCATCAGCCAAATCGTGGCGCCCCAGGCAAACAGGGCGATGATGGGGATCAGGATGGGGATGTTGAGGATGATCGCATCGCGGCGCGTGGCGATAAACTTGGTGTCCAGACTCAGGCGGAAGAGCTTTTTGAGGTACTCCCACACGCTGTCCATCTTCTTGGAGAAGTCGGTCTTTTCGCTCGACTTTTCGTAGGCGGCCTGCGCGGCGACCATCTCGGCCGAGGGCTCATCGACTGGCGCGGACTCGGTGGCGGCGTGCGCCGACGTGGTCTGGGTCTTGCCCTGCGACTCGAGCCAAATGATGGCATCCAGGACGTTGCCGTCGGCGGCGTCGAGCGCGGCCTTGGCATCGGTGTAGCTCACGTTGCACTTGGTGCGGATGGTTTCAACTTTTTCGAGGTCGTCCATGACCTGTCCTTTCGTTCGATGGGCGCGACGCCGGGCGATTTGCCCGGGCGCGAGCGTTGCGTTCGGCGGTCTGCGTTGCGCGGCGCCGCCCCGCCCTTGGTCGAACTCTATAGTGCAGGTTATAGATTAAGCGATTCTTGAGCCAAGATTAACGTTGGATGAGTTTTTGGGTGGCGGTGGGGAAGGGAGAGGTGTCTTTTTGGATAGCTAGCAGCGAGGTCTAATACTTTCCCGAGAAGTGAACGAGCTAAAACGGACCCCCGAAGCATCGACACTTTAAAGGTGCCGCTTCCTGCGATTTTGCCGCCGAAAAAAGCGGGTGTTTCAGGGGTTCAAAAACAGCCATTCACTTCTCGGGAAAAGTATTAGACCTCGATAGCGGGGGATGTGGTGCCGGTGCAAAACGGCGTCAAAGGTTGATCGAGCAGGCGGTTTCTCCATTGATGTCCGCACGGCATGTGACACTTACCCTGCCGCCCCGCTCTGTCGCGGCGGCATGTATCTGAACAACGACCCTCTAAGGAGTTCGATATTGATGAGTGACAACACCAAGCATCTCGCAAAGAAGTGCGTCAAGGACGCGTGGCCGTGCCTCGCGTTGCGCCTTGCCGGCACAGCGGTTGCGCTGCTGGCTGTTCTGGGGCCATTCGACGTGCTCCGAAGTGCTAGCTCTCTGCACGTTTGCATGGCCCTTGCCGGCGCCATGATGACCGGTGGCGCGCTCGATTTGATCTTTTGGGTGCTCGACCCGTTTGGATGGAAGAACGAGGGGTAAGCCCTAAGGGATGGAAGGGCTGGAACGGTTGGCTTAGTGATCGTGCAGAATGTGGGCTAGCGACTTACAGGGAAGTGGTAATCCGATGACGGTCTATGTAACAGGCGATATTCATGGCGGCGCTGACATGCAAAAGCTCCGCGATTGGGAGCTTGGGGATAGCCTGGCGAGCGACGACTATCTCATCATCGCGGGCGACTTTGGCTTTCCCTGGGACTTTTCTACCGAGGAATGTGCCGATATTGCTTGGCTGGAGTCGCGCCCCTACACCGTGCTGTTTGTCGACGGCAACCACGAGCGTTTCGATCACTGGGCGGAACGCCCCATGGAGTTGTGGCACGGTGGGCTGACGCAGCGCCTGTCGGATACCTCTCCCATACGGCGCCTGACGCGCGGCGAGGTTTTTGAGCTCGACGGCTCAACGATTTTTACCATGGGCGGCGCCACGAGCGTGGACAAAGAATACCGCATTCCCTATTCCAGCTGGTGGCCGCAGGAGCTGCCGGACGAGCGCAACTTTGAGGGGGCGCGGGCAAAGCTCGACAGCGTGGGTTGGAAGGTCGACTACGTGATCACCCACACCTGCTCCACGCGCATGCTTTCGCCCACGCTCTATCCGGCACCCGGCTGGAATTGCCCCGACGTTGATCGGCTTACGGCGTTTTTTGATGAGCTGGAAGACCGCTTGGATTACAAGCGCTGGTATTACGGGCATTTTCATCGCGACGCCAACCCGGCCGAGCGCCACACCGTGCTCTACGACTGCATCGTTCGCTTGGGCGACGAACTCCAGCCCTGGGATGTTGCGTAGAGGCGGGGTGGCTGGCTACTCGACCGTTACAGTGATGTTCTCCCGATGCGCGCGGATGACGTCCCAGCTAAAGTGCTCGACCAGCTGCTCGGCGGTACGCGGCGTGGTGTCCGGCGCGATGCCTGTTTGCCCGGCGAGCCATCCCAACAGTGCCTCGGGTGTGCCAAAGCGGGTGCGGAGCTCGCCCAGGTCCAGATCGCGATCGCGCTTGGAAAGGCGGCGGCCGTCCGGTGACATGAGCAGCGGAATGTGCGCGTAGTGCGGCGTGGGCAGTCCCAGCAGATGTTGCAGATAGATCTGGCGCGGCGTGGAACCAAGCAGGTCGCATCCGCGTACGATCTCGGTGACGCCCATGGCAGCGTCGTCGACCACCACGGCCAGCTGATAGGCAAACACGCCGTCGCTGCGGCGCACCAAAAAGTCACCGCACTCGGTGGCGAGTGCTTCGCATTGGGCTCCGTACGTGCGGTCCACGAATTCGATCACGTCGCTGGCGAGGTCGTCGACGGTGGGCACGCGCAGGCGCGTGGCCGGAGCACGCAGGGCACTGCGGCGGGTGATTTCATCAGCAGAAAGACCTCTGCAGGCGCCGCGGTAGATGGGCGTGCCGTCGCTGGCGTGCGGCGCGCTCGCGGCGTGGAGTTCGGCACGCGTGCAAAAACAGGGATAGGTGAGGCCGGCGTCTTGCAGCTGGCGCAGGGCGTCCTCGTACAGATCCAGGCGATCGTGCTGGTAGTAGGGGCCTTCGTCCCACTCGAGCCCCAGCCAGGTCAGATCGTCAATCAGTTGAGCGGCAAGTTCCGGGCGCTTGCAGCGATCGTCCAGGTCCTCGATACGCAACACGATGCTGCCGCCCTGGCTGCGGGCCGAAAGCCATGCGCACAGGCAGCTGAACACGTTGCCCAAGTGCATGCGGCCCGAGGGCGACGGGGCAAAGCGGCCCACGACGGGGGTGGGCACTGCCGTTGCTGGTGCGTCCGCGGCGGGCGTTGCTATGTTGCGTGTTTTGATATCCATGCGGATGAGTATAGCGCGGGGCGCGGTGGGGGAGACGCTGCCGTGGCCTGCAAGTTGCCGAGGCCGCGCGTTGCGCGTGCCGGACCACCGGCTCGACAGCTCGATCGCCGCCCGCCAGCCCAACCCCTCAAACGACAGAAACCCCGGCAGCTCTTCGCAACTGCCGGGGTTTCCGCGGAAAAGGGGGACATGATCCTCGAGCGAACGGCAAAGGGGCAAACCGTTTTCGCTCAACTGCTTTATGCCCCTCGCTCGCCGGCTTAATCGGCTCACGCCGCGCCCACACAAAGCCGCTACACCTGTGACGGAGCTATGAAGTGGTATCTATTGCTGGCGCAGGCCATGCCAAGGGTGTCCCTAATGACTAGTCATTTAAGAACGCCCCCAATGACTAAAGAACGTCCCCAATGACTAGCTGCCGGGGTGCGGGCGTGACTTTCATCCCGTTTGGCGCTCCGGTCGCCTAGATGTTCGTCATGCGTACCCGCAAACGTGGGACAATGGCGCTGTTGGTTTTACAGACAAAGGATGTGCCTATGAACACCCTCGCCGCCAAAGTCAGCCGGCAGCGCCACCTGTTTGCGCGATTTGCTTCCGTCTGCGCGCTCGTTGCGCTTGCGTTGTTGCTGCTGCCTGCCGCCGCGCACGCCGACGGCTACTCCATGACCCAAACCTACATCGGCGCCACGGTCGAGGCCGATGGATCGCTGACCGTTGTCGAGGGACGCCAGTTTGATTTCGACGACGACATCAACGGCGTGTTTTGGGAGATCAATACGGGTACCAACCAGCAGGGCGGCACGGCGGGCGTCGATGTGCTGAGTGTCGAGGAAGAGGACACCGCGTTTAACAAAGTCGATAGCGCGAACAAGGGCGACTCTGGCGTCTATACGGTCGAGCAGACCGGTGACGGCGTAAGGATTAAGGTGTTCAGCCCTCACGAGAGCGGCGACAGCGCGATCTATTACGTGAGCTACACCATGACCGGTGCGGTCATGAACTGGGCCGATACCGCCGAGCTCTACTGGAAGTTCGTGGGTGACGGCTGGTCTGCGGATTCCGACGATGTCGAGATGGAAGTGCGCTTCGCAAATGCCGCTGCCGGGACGGCGGCCGTCAAAGGCGATAACTTCCGCGCATGGGGCCACGGTCCGCTGACGGGCGACGTGTCGCTCGATGAGGACGAGCCCATGGTCACCTATACCATTCCCTGCGTGCATCAGGGCGAATTCGCTGAGGCACGCATCGCCTTCCCCAGCGACTGGGTGCCGCAGCTTGCCGCCGCGGGCGAAGAGCGCATGTCAACGATCCTGAGTGAAGAGAAGGAATGGGCCGACGAAGCTAACGCCCGCCGCGCTCACGCTCGCATGATTGCCAATGCACTTGCCGTGCTAAGTGTTGTTGCGGCGGTGGCCTTTACCGGCACAATCGTTATGCTCAAGCTGCGCAAGCGCAAGCCCAAGCCGCTTTTCCAGGACGAATATTTCCGCGATGTGCCTTCGGCCGACCATCCCGCCGTGCTTTCGGCCCTCATGAGCTGGAACGAGGTGCCCGATCAGGCATATATCGCCACGCTCATGAAGCTCACTGACGACCGTGTGATCAAGCTGGAGCAGGCGACCGTGACCAAGGCCAAGAAGGGTCTGTTGGGGCGTGAAAAAGAAGAGCAGACGTATCGCGTGACGGTGAGTGATGCGGGCTGGAAGTCGGCCAAGGGCATTGACCACATGGTGCTCAAGGTCTTCTTTGCCGGTGCTAAGCCTGACGAGAACGGTGACCGTTCGCGCACGTTCGACGAGCTGCAGCACTACGTCAAGCAGCACGCTACACCCGTGGGTGATAAGCTCGAGGACTATCAGAACACCGTTAAGGGCAAGCTGGCCGATAGCGAGTACGTTGCCTCGGACGGCATTGTTGCAATGGTGTTTTGCCTGGTTCTTGGTATCCTGATTGCCTTTGTTCCCGTGGGATCCATCTTCTTTACCGATGGCGCGCAGGCGAACATTACCGCCGCGGTTATCTCGGTGCCGATTGTGCTGGTGGGCATCGGCGTGGGCCTTACGTTCCGCCGCTTTACGCCGGAGGGCGCCGAGGTGGCGGCTCGCTGCAAGGCACTTAAGCATTGGCTCGAGGACTTCACTCGTCTAAAGGAAGCCGTCCCCGGCGATCTGGTGCTGTGGAACAAGCTGCTGGTGATGGGCGTGGCGCTGGGTGTTTCCAAGGAAGTGCTGCGTCAGCTTGCCGAGGCCGTGCCGCCCGAGGTGCGCGAGGCCGACGGCTTCTATGACAATTATCCCTGCTACTGGTGGTACTACCATCATTACGGTATCGAGTCTCCGCTCGATTCGTTCAACGATGTGTATCACGAGACCATCCGCGAGCTGGCTTCGAGCTCCGATAGCTCGAGCGGCGGCAGCGGCGGCGGCTTCTCTGGCGGCGGTGGTGGCGGCGTCGGCGGAGGCGGCGGCGGAACGTTCTAGCGAGTTCTGATTTTTGGGATGGATCTTCTCCGGCGACTGCCGACGGATCCATCCCATTTTTATGCGCTACCTACGAAGGCTGTCCCCAACGACTAATCACTGGGAACATCCCTAAATGACTAGGTATGGCTGCCGGGTTTAGGCTGTTAGATCGAGTTCGTAGAGGAAGCTTTCGCGCGGCATGGCGTGACGGCGCTCTTCGCGGTTGGCGCGGTGCGTGGCCGTGCGCTTAAAGCCGTGCAGTTCGTAGAACTTCCACGAGCAGTTGGAGTCGGTGTACAGGTGCGCCCTCGTCGCTCCAAGCGAGGACAGGTGCGAGACCGCGGCATCGAGCAGAACCGTGCCAACGCCCAGGCCATGGACATCGCGATCCACGGCAAGCAGCGTGACCTCGTTGTCGTGCGGCAACGGGCTGCTCTCGAGCAGGCGGTTGTTGGTTCGGATGGTTGCGCGCACAAACGAGAGATACTCGGCGCACGCATCGGGCTCTAGCTCACGCATCTGCGATAGCAGCGCGCGTTCGGTATCCATCCAATGCTCGTTGATAGTGGCGCCGGAGCTCTGTCCCGCACGCGCGAGCGAAATGCCACGCGCCTGACCGTCGATTACGGCAACCTGTGAAAACGTCGACGACGAAAGGCAATAGGCGAGGTCGCACGCGGCCTCAAGGCGGTTGTACTCATCGTTATCCGAATTGTTATGCCAAAGCTGCTGCAGAATCAGCGCGATGGCGTCGAAGTCTTCGGTATCAAACGGTCGGTAGAGAACCCGCGAGACCATGGTGCCTCTTTCTTTTGCGGATGCATATCGAGCACAGTTCTACCACGCCATTGGCATCTAATTATGGTGCCCCTGTGTTCCATGAACTCACCGTGCCCGGTGCCATGCCCATCCCCTCCGCTCGCAAACTTTTTCTGCACATGCGCCCGTTGCGGGGTGCATCGATGCGCTCGATGCGCTACATTAAATCAGTATTTTCAATGCCGCTGCGCGAGCGCTGCAGATCGACGTATCACCGACTCACAGAGCACGGCGGCGTACCAGACAGGAGGACTGCATGGGATCTGATGTGAAGATCGCACGCGCGTTGATCTCGGTTACCGATAAGACGGGCGTCGTCGATTTCGCACGGACGCTGGTCGATGACTTTGGCGTCGAGATCATCTCTACGGGCGGCACGGCTCGTGCCATCGAGGACGCGGGCGTTCCCGTAACCCCCATCGAAGAGTTCACGGGCTACCCCGAGATGATGGACGGCCGCGTTAAGACCCTGCACCCCAAGGTTCACGGCGCGCTGCTGGCCCGCCGCGATTCCGAGCAGCACATGCAGGAGGCGGCTCAGCACGGCATTAAGCTGATCGACCTGGTCGTCGTCAACCTGTACGAGTTCGAGAAGACCGTCGCCAACCCCGAGGTCACCTTCGCGGACGCCATCGAGCACATCGACATCGGTGGCCCCTCCATGCTGCGCTCTGCCGCCAAGAACGCCACGAGCGTTACCGTCATTTCCGATCCGGCCGACTATGATGCCGTCCTGGCCGAGATGCACGAGACCGGTGGCTGCACCACGCTTTCCACCCGTCGTCGCCTGCAGGTGAAGGTCTACCAGACCACCGCCGCCTACGACACGGCCATCTCCCGCTGGCTCGCCGCCCAGGCAAGCGACGTGGCGGACACCTCTGCCAAGCTCGAGATTTCGCTGGAGAAGGTCGACGACCTGCGCTATGGCGAGAACCCGCAGCAGAAAGCCACAGTCTATCGCTTTGCCGAGGGCTGCGAGAACACCGCGAGCTCGCAGTTCCCGCTCGTGGGCTCCAAGCAGATCCAGGGCAAGCCGCTCAGCTACAACAACTATCTGGATGCCGACGCCGCCTGGAACCTGGTCCGCGAGTTCGACGAGCCGGCCTGCGTAATCCTCAAGCACCAGAACCCCTGCGGTTCCGCCGTTGCCGAGGACATCACGGCTGCCTACGACCGCGCTTTTGCCTGCGATCCCAAGAGCGCCTTCGGCGGCATCATCGCCTGCAACCGCGAGGTTCCCTTTGATCTGGTTGAGCACTTTGCCGATCAGAACAAGCAGTTCGTCGAGGTCATCATCGCCCCGAGCTACACCGCCGAGGCGCTCGAGCGCATGGCCAAGCGCCCCAACCTGCGCGTGTTGGCGACCGGCGGCGTGGACCACGGCGCTCAGGTGGAGCTGCGCTCCGTCGACGGCGGCATGCTGGTGCAGGAGGTCGACCACGTGACCGAGGATCCCGCGACCTTTACGTTCCCCACCGACCGCAAGCCCACCGACGCCGAGATGGCCGAGCTCGAGTTTGCCTGGAAGGTCTGCAAGGGCGTTAAGTCCAACGCCATCCTGGTCTCCAAGGGTAAGGCCGGCATTGGCATGGGCCCGGGTCAGCCTAACCGCGTTGACTCTGCGCTACTTGCCTGCGAGCGCGCCGAGGACTTCTGCGAGCGCGAGGGCGTGGAGAAGGGCGGCTTTGCCTGTGCAAGCGACGCGTTCTTCCCGTTCCGCGACAACGTCGACGTGCTTGCTGCACACGGCGTGACCTGCATCATCCAGCCCGGCGGCTCCAAGCGCGACGACGAAAGCATCCAGGCCTGCAACGAGCACAATATTGCTATGGTCTTTACCGGCGCCCGCCACTTCCGCCACTAAGTTCCGCCTTGGGACAAAATAATCTCCGCAAAAGACGGCTGCTCCGTTTGGAGGGCCGTCTTTTTGGTATAAGAGGACGGAATGACTAACACGAAAGGTATGACCATGCCCCAGATTGATGATGCCGAGCTGTTTGGCAATGCCGAGGATCAGCGTGCGTACGAGGACTTTTGCGCCAATCAGGAGGCGGTCGAGAAGTTTACGCTCGACAAGCCCGCGCTTGTCTGCCGTTGGCGCATGTCCAATAAAAAGGTGCCCATGCTCAACCGCCACATTCGCGCACTGTCCGAGCGCCTGGTGCAGGGCGAGCCGCTTACCCATAACATGCTCAGCTGGGCCAAACAGCACGTTGAGTGGTCGCTTGCCGAGGGCGATTACACTGCGCACGACGGCGTACTCATGCTGGTGATCGACATCAACGGCAACGCCGCCATGACGGTGGGGGAGTACGAGCCGCTCGCCGATACGTCGGCCAAGGCGCTGCGTGCCCGTTCCGCCGAGGCCCGCTCCGAGGCCGACGAGACCGGCGTGGCGCCCGAGTTGCTCGCCGCCGTCAACAACGGCGAGCTTGCCTTTGTGGCGCCGGCGGACGAGTGCCTGTGCGGCACGGCGACGCTCATCGAGCAGCTCGCCCAGACCAAGGGCATCCCGGTCACGCGCGTAGACATTCCCGCGCAACTCAAGGGCGCGCTGTTCCTGGTGAGCGACGAGCACGGCGTGGTTCCCGCAACCGAGACGGACGCTGCGGAGGCCGACGCCGCCACGGTCGCCTTCTTCGCCGAAGGCTACGAAAAGCTCCGTGCCCGCCGCTCCTAACCTCAAGGCGGGGTGGGCTTACTGAAGTGAGCGAGCGCGTTCGATTGCGTAGGCGAGCGACAGCTGCTCCATCTCCGGGGCGCATTTGTAGCTCAGTCCGGTGAGAGCTGTCACCTTATCGAGGCGATATCGAATTGTGTTCGGGTGCTGGCCAGTCTGCTTGGCGGTTTGCTCGATACGTCGGTCGTTCTCGATGAATGCGGCGAGCGTTGATTCCAGTTCGCTGCCATGCTCGCTGTCGTGCTCGCGTATCGGCGAGAGAATCGCCTCCGAGAACGATCGCATCTCCGGGGTTTCCGCAAAAGGCATCACGGTTCTCAGGATGCCGAGCTGCGTATAGCGGACGGGACCCTCGGCTCGTTGACAAGATAGGCGCTGTGCGTAAATCGCCTGCGAGATCGCCTGCGCCACCGCCTCGTCTCCAAACAGAATATCGCTGATGCCGAGCCCTTCCGCTCCGCCATCGATGCCGCTAGCCTCGATGAGCTCCGTGAGCGCCTGCACGATTCGCTCCACATCGAGCGTCTGCTCCGAGTCGCTTGTCGCTACGAATAGCAATCCTCCGTCATAGGGTGCCAGCATGTTGTGGCATCCGGCGAGGGTCGATTTTGCACAGAGACGTTCGATTTGCAAAAACGTACGCGGGTCGAGGGGCTCTGCAAACGATGCGAACAGGGCGACCGCTTCGTCCAGAAATGACGGGTTGAGGCCTCGGATGCGTCGGCAGATGGACTCGGGCGATACGTCTGTCCTCAGGGCATCGATCTCGCGCTGTGCGAAGTCGATGGACGCGAGCTGCTCGATATGCCGTTTGACCTCATAGATGACGCTGTCAAAGAACAGTGAGTCGTCGGTCGTGAGAAAGACCGGGTAGTGCCGCGCGTTGGCGTAGCGGATGGCTTGGTCGGGAATCGGGATGTGCAGGACGTTTTTGATGATAAGACCGCTCGTTCCCTTGGCGACGAGGTATTTCACGGCTTCAGTGATGAGGTACGGGTCGTCCTTCGCATAGAGGAAAGTGCTGAGGATGATCTCGTCTGAGCTGAAGTTGACGCGCTGGTATTTGTTCTTGAGGCCGGGCATAAGTTCATAATCGAGGATCCCGACGCCAGAGACGGCACGCGAGACGCCATCGCTGCCGGCGATTAGACGGACCGACCCCTCATATTCCCGTGAGAAGTCCGAGATGGTGTATAGCATCAACATCACCTTGTAAATTACTACAATAAGTACAGGTATAAATAGGATAATCGCACATCAGTATGCCGTTGATGCGAGAAATAGTTCAAATACATGCTGATAGAACGAAAAATCAGATTGAGAATCGTTGTAGATTCCAACAAGAAATGATCCTTGGTGGCATCGTAACTAAACCGTACAGTGAAGCAACGTAAAGCTTTCGCTGAGAGGAGCGATGATGGGGCAGATGGTGGTGCTTTCGGCCGAGGAAGTTTCCAAGGTGCTGACGATTGAGGATGCAATCGCTGCCGTGGAGGAGGCATATCGCCAGAAGGCAACGGGCAAGGGTGTAGCGTGGCCGATGGTATATGAGCAATTCGAACCCGGCGTGGCCGATATGGATATCCGCTCGGGCGAGTTGGCGGGAAGCGGCCTCTTCGGCCTCAAGCTTACTGCTTGGTTCTCTCAGAATCCCAAAAAGGGGCTGCCCGAGATCTTCGGCACCACGCTGCTGTGCGACAACGCGACGGGCGAGCCGTTGGCGCTGCTCAATGCCTCCGCCGTCACTGGACTTCGCACCGGTGCCGCCGCTGCGCTCGGTGCCAAGTGGCTGGCTCGGGCGGATGCATCCAAACTGCTTGTTGCGGGCGCCGGCCATATGAGCACCTATATGGCGGCGGGCGTGCTTGCCGCCTGTCCCAAAGTGAGCGAGGTCAAGGTGTGGGAGCCGGTTTCCGATGCCGCGCCCGAGGCCTGCGTCGAGCGCATGCGAGACGAGGTCGCCCATATCTTGGGCGCCTGCGAGCATGCTCGCGAGGCATCCACCTATTCCATCGAGGCGACGGCTGACGGCCAAGGTGCCGCGGCGGAGGCCGACATCATCGTGACAATCACGCCGGCGACCAAGCCCATCATCCCCGATGCATGGGTGCGTCCTGGTACGCATATCTCCTGCGTCGGTGCCGACATGCCCGGCAAGCAGGAGCTCGCCTCGGCGCTTGTCGCCCGTGCCGCTGTTTACGTCGACGATCGCGAGCAATCCGTCGCGTCCGGTGAGCTGGAGATTCCGGTTGCCGAGGGTGTCATCACGCCCGAGGACATCAGAGCGGAGCTCGGCGAAGTCATCGCCGGCATGGCTACGGGGCGTTCGGATGACGAGCAGGTGACGGTGTTCGATACGTCGGGCATCGCCGTTCAGGACCTTTCGGCATCGAAAATCGCCTACGACCGCGCCATTGAGGCGGGGCTGGGCACCGTGGTGGAACTGTAAGAAAGTCAAGGAAAGGAAACGACAATGCAGATCAAGGATTTCGCCGTCGAGCAGTGGATGAACGAGTGGGAGACCAAGTGCACCCACAACGTTGCGGAGACGTGCGTCTACTCCCTCACGCTCGACCAGCTGTTCGAGCTTACGAACACCGACAAGAAGGCGTGGCTCGATAGCCTGTGCTCGCGCCGATTCACCTACGGAGACATCGAGGGGCAGCCCGGCTTCCTCGAGGGGGTCGCGCGTCTCTATAAGACGGTCGAGCCCGGGCATATTGTGCCCACGCACGGCGCGACCGGTGCCAACTCCCTGGTTATTTCCACGCTCGTCGAACCGGGCGATCACGTAGTCTCCGTCAAGCCCACCTACCAGCAGCTTTACTCGATTCCCGAGATGTGCGGCGCGAAGGTCGATATCCTTCAGCTCGATCGCAAGAACGGCTACCACGTCGACGTCGACGCGCTCGATGCTCTGGTGACCGACGATACCAAGCTCATCTGCATCAATAACCCGGACAACCCCACGGGCGCCCTGCTCGACACCGATACGCTCAAGGCGATTGTCGAGGTCGCACGCAAACACGACGCGTGGGTGCTCTGCGACGAGGTCTACCGTCTGCTTACTCAGACGGATGAGTACTCCGAGTCCGTGATCGACCTGTACGACAAGGCCATCGTCACCGCATCCATGTCCAAGGTCTGGTCGTTCGCCGGCCTGCGTCTGGGCTGGGCGGTCACCAAGAGCCCGGAGCTCCGTCGCGCGCTGCTCTCGCATCGTGACTACAACCTGATTTCCGCTGGCATATTCAGCGAGACGGTGGCGGAGCTGATTCTGGGCAACGCTTCCGTGATCCTTGAGCGCAGCCGTCGCATCGTCCGTCAGAACCTTGCTGTTCTGGAGAAGTGGGTCGAGAGCGAGCCGCACCTGTCGTTCGTCAAGCCCGAGGCGGGTACCACCGCGCTCGTGTATTACGACTACGACATCGATTCCAGGACGTTCTGCATCGACATGATTAAGAAGTCCGGCGCGCTCGTCACTCCGGGCGATTGCTTCGAGGAGCCCAAGAGCATGCGCATCGGCTATGCATACTCCGATAACACCGACGACCTGCAGAAGGGCCTGGATGCCATCTCCGCGTACATGCGTACGCTCGAGTAGAGACTCGTGGTCGAAGTGATGGGGCCGATCGGTTTAGGACCGGTCGGCCCCTATTTTCTCTCAAGACTACCGAACGCTTTTGTCACATTAGGTGCCCACGGGGTCGTATCGCTGCGACGCTGTGGGCATAATGGTGTGAAAGGTGCAAGTTACGCGAAATGGGAGGACACATGGCGCTGATCTATGTCGTTGAGGACGACGAGCCCATTCGTCGTGAACTTATCGACATCCTTGCCCGCGCCGGGTTTGAAATCGAGGCCTGCGAATCGTTTGAGCATGTCTCGCGCGATATTCTCGCCACCGCGCCCGACCTGGTGCTGCTCGACCTCACGCTTCCCGTCAAGGACGGCCAGCATATCTGCCACGAGGTTCGCCGCGAATCCGAGGTTCCCATCATCGTCCTCACGTCGCGCACGACCGAGATCGACGAGGTCATGGCCATGACGCTCGGCGCGGACGACTTTGTTCCCAAGCCCTATAGCGCCCGTGTGCTCGTGGCGCGCATCAATGCCTTGCTGCGTCGCACCGCGGCGGCGGGCGAGCGCAGCACGCTTGTCCACAAGGGCCTGGAGCTCGATCTCGCTCGCTCCATGGTCACCAACATGCAGACCGGTACCAGTACCGAGCTCACCAAAAACGAGCTGCGTATTCTCTCGCTGCTTCTGAGCCGTGCGGGCAAGATCGTCTCGCGCTCGGCCATCATGCAGGACCTGTGGGACTCCGACGCCTTCGTGGACGACAATACGCTCACCGTCAACATCAACCGCCTGCGCACCACGCTCGAAAAAATCGGCATCAAGGGGTATTTGACGACGCACCGCGGCCAAGGCTATTCGGTCTAGGGGCCGGCTATGTCGTTTGCCAAGTTCTTTAAAGACGCGCTGCTTCCCGTTGCCGTGTGGACGTGCGGCGTGCTGCTGAGCTGCTTTGTGCTGACGGTCGCCGGTGCACCCGTTTCTATCGTGGTCGTGGCGGTTGGCGTGTCCTTTATCTTTGGTATGCTCGGCATCGTGATCGAGTACGCTCGCCGTCGCCGTTTTCTGCGTCAGTTGGAGCGCGCGGCAGAGGAGCTCGAGAGTCCCGCATGGGTGCAGGAGATGGTGCAATGCCCGACCTATGCCGAGGGCGAGCTCGAATACGAGGTCTTGCGCCGGGTGGGCAAAGCCGCCTGCGACGAGGTTGCCGAAGGCAGGCGTCAGACCGATGACTATCGCGACTATATCGAGAGCTGGGTCCACGAGGCCAAGCTGCCCCTGGCGGCGGCTCACCTGATTTTGGAAAACCTGGACAGCAGCGAAGACGACCTGTCGCGCGTGGACGACCTGGCACGCGAACTTGCCCGCGTGGAGCGCTATATCGACCAGGCGCTGTACTACGCGCGCTCGGAAGTCGTGGAGCGCGACTACCTGATTCGCCGCTGGGATCTCAAGACCTTGGTGACGGGCGCGATTAAAGCCAACGCGCGCGAGCTCATTGCGGCGCATGTGGCCCCGGTGTGCGAGAACCTCGACTTCGAGGTCTTTACCGACGAGAAGTGGCTCGAGTTTATTCTGGGCCAGCTCATTCAGAACAGCATTAAATATGCGCGTGAGGACGGCGCAAAGATCGTGTTTTCGGGTGCGTTGCTGGACGAGGGTCTGGCAAGCGAGCGCATCGAGCTTACCGTCGCGGACAACGGCTGCGGCGTGTGTGCGGCAGACCTGCCGCGCGTGTTCGAGAAGGGCTTTACCGGCGACAACGGCCGCACCACCAAGCGCGCAACGGGCATCGGTCTCTATCTGGTGGCGCGCCTGTGCTCCAAGATGGGCATCGACGTCACCGCGGCATCGGAGCCGGGCGAAGGCTTCGTCGTAACATTCGCCTTCTCAACCAACAAGTTCCAATATTTCGAGTAGTCGGGCCGTCTTGCGGTGCGGACGGCAATGTTCCCGAACGTGAACATAGCTAAGGCAATTGGCGCTATGTTCCCGAACGTGAACACAACTATGGGGGCTCAAATGAATCCCCCATAACAAAAACGTGTCGCCCCAAACAAAACGTGCCGCCCCAAACGGGGCGGCACGCCATTTTTCCATCAGACAACTCGTTGAAGCAAGGCTGCGAAGGCCGCGGGGCCGGGAGGGGTTTCCTAAGGGCACATCCCGCAGCCGCAACGCGGCGAGGACGTGCCCGTGGAAACCCCGCAGGCCCCGCGGCCGGTGGGAGCAACGCTATTTCACGACCAAGATGTCGCAGTCCGTATTGCGCAGCAGGAACGTCGAAATCGAACCCAGGAGTGCATACTTGATCGAGGACAGGCCGCGTGCGCCACAGAGCACCAGGTCGGGCTTGACCACGTCGAGCATCTCGTCCTTGAGCGTCTCGCGAATACGGCCGGCGCGAATCATGACTTCGACCTCGGGAATATCGGGATTGGCCTTGGCCTCTTCGAGCTGCTTGGCGATGGAGTTCTTAAATGCCTCCTCTAGGCCGTTGACCAGATCGACCGGATAGGAGCCAGCGCTCTCGAGTGCCGTGGAATCGATAACGTGGCCGATGATTAGCTTGGCGCCGTTGTTCGCGGCGACCTTGATGGCGCGTGCGAGCACAAAATCCTGCTGCTCAGTACCGTCGAGTGAAACAAATACCTTGGTGTAGCCCTCGTTCATGGTTTCCTCCTTGGTCTATCGCACGGGCGCGGGGCTCGTGCATCGGGCGGGCGCGGGCGCGTTGGCCGCCGGACACTTTATCTTGTTGCAGTTATACCCAAGGATTTGGGTTTGACCGCTCGCAATTCTGTGAACGGGCGAGTTTTTTGGTAAGGGTAGGCGTAGACGCGCCCGAACGGTTGATAATGGGACATCGCCCGCACCGTCCGCAGAACAATATCGGCGGGTGTCTAACGAGGGGGTCCCTTTGGATATTATCGAGCTTCTAAAATCTGCCTTCATGGGCCTGGTCGAGGGCATCACCGAATGGCTGCCTGTTTCGTCGACCGGTCACATGATCTTGGTGGACGAGTTCGTCAAGATGAACGTGAGCGAGACGTTCTGGAATATGTTCCTGGTCGTGATTCAGCTCGGCGCCATTCTGGCCGTCTGTGTGCTGTTCTTCCATGAGCTCAATCCGTTCTCGCCCAGCAAGGGCAAGGAGGGCCGTCGCGACACCTGGGTGCTGTGGGGCAAGATTGTGCTCGGCTGCATTCCCGCCGCGGCGATCGGTCTGCCGCTTAACGACTGGATGGAGGAGCATTTCTACAATGCTCCCGTCGTGGCGCTGGCGCTCATTGTGTACGGCGTGCTGTTTATCGTGATCGAGAACTGGCGCGCGAGCAAGCGCGAGGAAATGGCCGTTGCCGGTTCGTTTGGCTCGCGTGCTGTGGTGTCGGGTGGACGTCCCGCCGGTGCGCACTTTGCGGCGCCCGCCGCGGCTACCGCTGAGGATGAGGACGATGACGAGAATCTGGACTTTGGCTCCATCGCCACGCTCGAGGACCTGAGCTGGAAGACTGCGCTGGGTATCGGCTGCTTCCAGGTGCTTTCGCTGGTGCCTGGTACGTCTCGCTCCGGTTCTACCATCATCGGCGGCCTGCTTTTGGGCTGTACGCGTTCGGTGGCGTCCAAGTTTACGTTCTTCCTGGCCATCCCTGTCATGTTTGGCGCGAGTGCACTCAAGCTGGTCAAATACTTCATCAAGGGCGGCACGTTCGGCGCCAACGAGGTCGCTATCTTGGGCGTGGGCTGCGTTGTGGCCTTTGTGGTTTCGCTCATCGCCATCAAGTGGCTCATGGGCTTCGTCCGCCGTCACGACTTCAAGTGCTTCGGTGTTTACCGCATCATCCTGGGCGTCGTAGTGCTCGCATACTTCTTCGTTCTGGAGCCTATGCTCGGCCTGTAACTTGGTTGACGCTGCGCGGCGGCCAGAGCGACAACTTGTCATTCAAAGAGGGCGGCATGACCAAAAGGTCTATGCCGCCCTCTTTTCATGCCAATTTGTTCGCTCTGGCCGCCG
Source organism: Collinsella aerofaciens (assembly GCA_905213325.1). Taxonomy (GTDB): domain Bacteria; phylum Actinomycetota; class Coriobacteriia; order Coriobacteriales; family Coriobacteriaceae; genus Collinsella; species Collinsella aerofaciens_AG. Next base: position 3,248 of record CAJMHW010000024.1, on the reverse strand, counting down.
CTCGCTGCTGCTACCGTGACATCGGTGGCTCTGTGATTGGCGCAATGGGGTCAGGTTACTTTGCACCAGCTTGGTGCAGACAAATCTGACCCCATTGCGCCAAATCCGCTGGGGCGGGCCCGATGGTGGCGGACGGAGTCGTGGTGTGATTTGCGTCGGTGTCCGCGCGGCTCGGTATACTGGTACGGCTCAAACTATGGCGCTGCCCGCAGGCGCGCCGTCCGTCAGATGAGGAGTCGCCCATGACCCAGCCCCTGCCCTGGGAAAAGAATGTCGCGGTACCTGTGCCGCCCGCGCCGGAACCCGTGCCGCTCGATGCATACACCGCCCCTGCTGCGCCGGAGCCCGAGCTCGTTCCGCTCGACATCTACGACGCTCCCGCGCCGGCGCCCAAGCCCGCCAAGCCGCTCGTCGACATCGACAGCCTTAATCCCGCTCAGCGCGAGGCGGTCCTGACCACCGAGGGCCCGCTGCTGGTCCTTGCCGGCGCCGGCTCGGGCAAGACCCGCGTCTTGACCTTCCGTATCGCACATATGCTCGGCGACCTGGGCGTTAAGCCCTGGCAGATCCTTGCCATCACGTTTACCAACAAGGCCGCGGCCGAGATGCGTGAGCGTCTGGCGGCACTCATTCCCAGCGGCACCCGTGGCATGTGGGTATGCACCTTCCATGCCATGTGCGTGCGTATGCTGCGCGAGGACGCCGACCTGCTGGGATACACCGGTCAGTTCACCATCTACGATGACGATGACTCAAAGCGCATGGTGCGCGACATTATGCAGGCGCTCGGTATCGAGCAAAAGCAGTTCCCCATCAACATGATCCGCAGCAAGATCAGCTCGGCCAAAAACGCCATGATCGGCCCCGAGGACATGCTCAAATCCGCCGACAGCCCCAATGACAAAAAGGCCGCGCAGGTCTACCTGGAGCTGGAACGCCGCCTGCGCGCCGCCAACGCGATGGACTTCGACGACCTGCTCGTGCGCACGCTCGAGCTGCTGCGCACCCGCCCCGAGGTGCTCGACAAGTACCAGGAGCGCTTCCGCTACATTAGCGTCGACGAGTATCAGGACACCAACCACGTCCAGTACGAGATCGCCAACCTGCTGGCCGCCAAGTACCAAAACCTCATGGTCGTGGGCGACGACGACCAGTCCATTTATAGCTGGCGTGGCGCCGACATCACCAATATCCTGGACTTTGAGAAGGACTTTAAAAACTGCAAGACCGTCAAGCTAGAGCAGAACTACCGCTCCACGGGTCATATCCTGAGCGCCGCCAACGCCGTGGTGCGTCACAACTCGCAGCGCAAGGAGAAGCGCCTGTTTACGGCCGAGGGCGACGGCGAGAAGATCCAGGCCTTCCAGGCAAGCGATGAGCGCGACGAGGGCCGCTGGATTGCCGGCGAGATCGAAAAGCTGCACTCCAAGGGCACAAGCTACGACGACATCGCCGTGTTCTACCGCACCAACGCCCAGTCGCGTATTCTCGAAGATATGTTCCTGCGCGCGGGCGTACCCTACAAGATCGTGGGCGGCACGCGATTCTTCGACCGCGCCGAGATCCGCGACGTCATGGCCTACCTCAAGATGATTGTGAACCCGGCAGATGAGATGAGCGTCAAGCGTGTCATCAATACGCCGCGACGCGGTATCGGCTCCACCTCGATCCAAAAGATTGAGCAGCTGGCGCGCGATAACCGCTGCTCGTTCTTCCAGGCCTGCGAGATCGCGACGGCCGAGACGGGCATGTTTAGCGCCAAGGTGCGTAACGGCCTGTCGAGTTTTGTGGCGCTGGTGCGCGAGGGCCGTCGCATGGACGGCGAGCTCAAGGACGTCGTCGAGATGATTGTCGACAAAACGGGCCTGCTGCAGGCGTTCCGCGCCGAGGGCACCATGGAGTCTGAGAGCCGCGCCGAGAACATTCAGGAATTCTTGGGCGTTGCTGCCGAATTTGAAGAGACGCACGAGGATATCGAGGGTACGCTCGAGAGCTTGGAAGAGCTGCGCGCGGCTGGCGTTGCCGATGTACCGGCCGGCGCCGAGTCCGAGCCCGTCGTGGTGAGCGCGCCTGCGCCTGAACCGGGGCCGTCTGCCCCGGCATCCTCGTTTGAGGCGCTCGTTGGCGCGCGTGATGCCGCGGGTTCCAATCCGCTCGATAGCCTGGCGGCCCCGGCGCTTTCTCCGCAGGATGCTCTGGCTGCCGCCATCGCGGGCAATGCCTATGCCGCGCCGACGGAGCTGCCCGCGGGTGCCGTGCATGCCGACGAGATTGAGCGCACCTATGGCCCGCTTACCTGCAAGGCGCTGCCCGCCCTCATGGAGTGGCTGGCCCTGCGTTCCGACCTGGATTCTCTTGCCGGCGAGACGCATGCCATTACCATGATGACTATCCACTCCGCCAAGGGCCTGGAGTTCCCTGCGGTCTTCGTTGCCGGCATGGAGGAGGGCATCTTCCCGCACGTGCACGACTTTGGCGGCAGCGACGATCCGGGCAAGCTCGAGGAAGAGCGTCGCCTGGCCTACGTTGCCATCACGCGTGCCCGTAAGCGACTGTTCTTGACCTATGCGGCCACACGTCGCACCTACGGTTCGACCTCTGCCAACCCGCGCTCGCGCTTCCTCAACGAGATTCCGTTTGAGGATATCGAGTTTAGCGGTATCGGCTCTGCCGGTTTTGAGGGCACGGGCTGGGAGAAGCGCGGCGACCGTCACGGCACCTTTGGCTCGGGCATGGGCTCGGACATGTATGGCGGCAAGGTGTTTGGCTCGCATACGCGCTCGACCGGCGGTTCCGGTTCGCGCGGCGGATCGAGCTTTGACGATTTCTTTGGCGGCAGCAGCTACGGGACCGAGCGCCATCGTGGGGTTTCGCCCGATGCCGGCCGTGTTGCCTCGACCTTTGGCTCGGGCGCGCCGCGAGCCAAAAAGCCCTCGTCCAAGGTGTCCCCGACGGTGGAGCGCAAGGTCGATCGCGCCAGCGCATCGCAGGACTTTGCCGCGGGCGATACCGTGAGCCACAAGACCTTTGGCACGGGTACCGTGATCTCGGTCGCTGGAGACATGATCGAGGTCCAATTCGAAAAGACCGGCCAGACCAAAAAGCTAATGAAGGGCTTTGCGCCGATCGTTAAGCTGAATGCCTGACTGCGAGGTTGACCGGGCGCGCCGGGGGCTTTGGTCGCCTGCTCGGACAGTCCTGCTCGCACGGAGAGCACATTAAGTGCTCTCCGGCTCGTGCGGAACTCG
>CAJMHW010000023.1 GCA_905213325.1 Collinsella aerofaciens | reverse complement strand
GCGTGTGGGGGCTGCGAGCGATGGCGCTGCAGCGGAGCTTGCGCTTGCCGTGGGCGATCGCGCGCCCTGGGCGCCGGCGCTGGACGGTCTGGTGCTCAATGTGCCCGCGGGTGGGCGTATCTGTGTGATGGGTGCTTCGGGTATGGGCAAGTCGACGCTGCTTGCCCTGGCGGCGGGGGAGTGCGCGCCGTGCTCGATGGTGTTTCAGGATGCACGCTTGGTCGAGTCCGCCTCGGCGCTGGATAACGTGCTGGTGTGCGCCGATGCGCGTGTGGATGCTTCGAGCGCCGCGGCATTGCTGCGCCGGTTGGTGCCGGGAATCGACGTGCATTCGCGCGTGGCCGAGCTTTCGGGCGGGCAGCGCCGCCGTGTCGAGATTGCCCGCGCCCTGCTGTGCCCGGGCGGCGCGGTGATTCTTGACGAGCCCTTTACCGGCCTGGATGCCGCCGCACGCGATGCGACGACCAAGGTCGTGCTCGACCTGCTCGACGGCCGCATGCTGTTGCTTGCCACACACGACGCCGCCGACGCTCAGGCCCTCGATATCTCGGACATCATCACGCTCTAAAAACTAACTCAGCAACAAAATGATTCGTTTTCCTCCGTCCCCATGGGGTCTGGTGTGGTATTCTATCTGCGGGGTAATACTTAGGGATACCAAGTAATACCAACGCCGCAGAAACAAACTCCGGATGCGGGCCAATCGGGTTGCCTTCACAGCCCGTCGCCCAGCCGCGTGGCCCGCATCTATCCGCACTACCGTCGTTTCAAAAAGGAAGCGCCATGGCAGAACACATGACCCCCGTAGTCGCGAAGGTCTTGCCCGAGGAGAAGGCAGCCTTCGCGGCGGCAACCCAGCTCGTGGGCACCACGCCGTCCAACGCCATCCGCATGTTTATCGCCGCGTTCAATCGCTGCGGCACCTTCCCGTTCGACATCTCGCCCAACGGAGCTTTTGGCAAAGACTGTCCCCAACAGCTAGTCGTTGAAGAACGTCCCCAATGACTAGTCGTTGGGGACGTTCTTAAATGACTACCTGTCGGGAGGAGGTTGGCATGCTCAATGCGATGATTTGGGCGCTTGCCTGTTTTGGCGTCGTCGCTGCCGATATTGCCCTGAGCGTCGTTTTGTTTTCCGCCCTTGGCGTCGCATCGGTGTTCATGGGTTTTTCGATCGATGACCTCGACATCCAATTGCTTCAGGCCGTCGCGCAGACGGCATCGTTTTTGATGGCGCTGCTGTGGTGGCGTTATCTGTGGCCGCGTTCGTTTATGGCGCGCTGGCAGGGCGAGCGCCCACTTGGCGGGGGAGCGCGTGGGGCGTGGAAACGTATCGTCTGCGTTATCGTGATTGGCCTGGCCCTGCAGGTGGTCGTTGGCTACGTGACCGACGCCGTGCTGTCGCTGTTGCCTGAGGCGGCGGCCGATTACAGCGAACTTGTCGAGGAAACAGGCATGGGCGACACCAACTATCTCGCCGTCCTGACTACGGTGCTCGGCGCCCCATTTTGTGAAGAGCTGCTGGTGCGCGGCATTTTTTTTGAGTTTTCGCTCCGAGCGTTTAATCCGCAGTGCCGCCCACTTTGGAAGCGCCGGCGTCGTGCGAGCGCGCAGGACGGCGCCATGGTGCCCTGGGCGACTCCAAGCACGTGGGGTATCGCCGCGGCGATTGTGCTGCAGGCGGCAATCTTCGGTTTTATGCACATGAACTGGGTGCAGGGCTGCTATGCGGGCGCTGCCGGCCTCATCTTTGGTTGGGTGCTCGTGACGACCGGAAAGCTCCGCTACACGGTTCTGCTGCATTTTGCCTTTAACGCCGGGTCGTATCTCATGACGTTGCTCTGGTTTGTGAACACGCCGTTCGACCTTGTGGCCACGGTTGGCATCGCCGGCTTTGTGCTGGTAGAGGCGATGCACTCGCTGCTTCGATTGTGCATTCCCGTGTCGCGCGAAGCTGATCGGTCTGAGTAATAACGCCTTTAATTAGACCGATGCGTCCTGAACGCACCTGGCGTTTCGCCGAATGCTTCTTTAAATTTTGAGTAAAAGAATGACATGTTGGAGATGCCGACTTTTCGGGCTACATACTGCACGCTGCGCTCGGTGTTATTGAGAAGATATGCCGCCTCTGTGAGCTGCTGGTTGAGCTTGATTTGCGAAAACGTTTTGCCGGTTTTTTGCTTGATCAAGCTGCTGAGATAGCTGGTGCTATAGCCCGTATCGCTCGCAATGCTTTCGAGTGTGCAGTCGCCGCAGCTTCGCTCAATATGATTCAGAATCGACACGATGCGTTCGTCCGACATGATCGCCTGGTTATCAGTTGCGGAGCGTCGGTACAGTCCTCGAATGAGAACAAGGAATAGGCTGACGGCGAGGTGCCTCATGAGTTCATTGGAATAGGCATCTTTAAAGTGATATTCGATAAAGAGCATCTCGATGAGGCGTCGCGCATGTCGGGCGTATTCCTCTGGAAGAATGAGATATTTTCGGGCCTCGCGGTTTTTGGACACAAAATCAAATAGAAGATTCGTTAATGGTGACGCGCCGGGTAGCTGGCTCAGGAACAACGAATCGAACATTTCTTTTTTGAAGACGATCGAAATGACGATATCATGCTCGCCCTTAACGTATGGAACGCTTCTGACTACGCCGGTGTTGCAAATGAGCACGTCGCCCTTTTTAAGGAGTAGTCGCCGTCCGTTGACGATAAACGTGCAGACGCCGTCGTACACGTAGTTAAGCTCCATATCCCGATTGATATGAGGAGGAATATCGGTAAAGCGCGACTCCTTGATAAGGCCCACGGGGTTTTCGTCGAGAGTTTCTTTCCAATCAAACAGATAGACCTCTTCGCCGTTAATGGTTGTGGTTTCCACCCTGTTATATCGCGGGCTGAGCTCTCCCGGATGTGTGCGATGCCACTCTTCGGTCTCGGTATGCGTATAGAGCAGCTGTTTGAGATTCGAATCCATGGGGTGCTCCAGGGGTGAACGGTAGAATCGATGCCTTAAACGGTATTATATCTAAAAAAATGTTATAAACCAACGCTTTCTATGCGATATCTTATGCATCTTGTTCTTCCTAGTATTGGGTTATCCGCTGGAGCATCCGATCAAGGAGGGCAAATGAGTAAGTTAAAACATGGGTTTGACTCCGACTTTTTATGGGGCGGAGCCATATCGTGCTCGCAGGCCGATGGCGCCTGGAATGAGGGCGGAAAGGGAAAATCGACGCAGGATTGTCGATGGCTGGATGGTACCTGGACTCATGACCAGATTGAGGACAAGCATCAAAACAACCCCTTCTGCCATGACGAACTAATGAACGCGCTCGCAGATGATGGTGTTGAGTTCTACCCGTTTAGGCGCGGTAACGACTTCTATCATCACTACCGTGAGGACATCGCGCTTTTTGCGGAGATGGGCCTCAAGCTGTTCCGCACCTCTATTTGCTGGAGCCGAATCTATCCTAACGGAGATGATCTTGAGCCTAACCGCGAAGGCATCGAGTGGTATCGAAGCATGCTGGGTGAGTGCAAAAAGCACGGCATTAAAACCTTCGTCACCATGCTCCACTATGACATCCCGGTAAATCTTGTCACCACATATGGGGGATGGAAGAATCGCAAGACGATTGATTTCTTCGCCCGCTATGTCGAGACAATCGTTACGGAATTGGGCGATCTGGTCGATTTCTGGCTGCCTTTTAACGAGTTCAATGCAGCGCGTTTTTCGCCTTGGGACGGGGTCTGTCTGGTCAAAGACGAAGAGGGGGAGAACTTCGATCGAGCCATCTTCCAGTGCCTGCACCACGAGTTCGTTGCCAATGCGCGTGCCGTCGAGATTGTCCATCGTCTTTCGCCCGATACTCCCGTTGGCGGCATGATCGCTCGATTCTGTACGTATCCCGCCACCTGCCGTCCCGAAGATAACATGCAGGCTATTCACGACGACCAGTATTCCAACTGGTTCTATACGGACGTGATGGCTCGTGGAAAATACCCCGCTTATATGAATCGCTATTTCGACGCGTGCGATATCGAGATTCAAATGGAGCCGGGCGATGAAGAGCTCATCGCCCGCAACACGGTCGACTTCCTGGCCTTCTCGTACTACTTTTCCCAGGTATCCACCTGCGATCAGGGATGGGAGAAGACTGCGGGAAATCTGGTCATGGCAAACAAGAACCCTTATCTCGAGACGAGTGAGTGGGGCTGGCAGCTCGATCCCATTGGCCTGAGGGTTACCCTTAACCAGATGTATGACCGCTATGGGCTGCCCCTGTATATCGCCGAGAACGGCCTCGGTACATCTGATGTGGTCGAGGAGGATGGCAGCATCCACGACGAGTATCGAATCGATTATTTGCGCCAGCACATAAAGTGCCTTAAAGAGGCAGTAATCGATGGTGTTGACGTGCGCGGATACATGATCTGGGGATTCATTGACCTTGTTGCCTGCGGTCCTCTTACGATGGACAAGCGATACGGGCTTATCTATGTCGATCTGGATAATTGCGGCAACGGCACTGCGGAGCGCTTGCGTAAAGACTCTTTCTATTGGTACCAGAAATGTATCGCCACTAATGGCGAGGATCTTGGGTAGGAGTGATTGCTGTGGCAGACAAGAAGGAACTGGCCGCTCGTGTCCTCGAGCTCGTGGGCGGCGCCGATAACGTTGTTATGGCAACGCACTGCATTACAAGGCTCAGATTCAACCTGAAGGACGATAGCAAGGCAGACCTGGAGGCCCTTAAGACGCTTGACGGCGCCTTGGGCGCGCAGGTTAAAGACGGGCAGTGGCAGGTTATCATCGGCGCCAGCGTGGGGTCGGTATATGACGAATTGGAGCCCATGCTAGGCGACAGGATGGGTGGCGAGGTCTCCGCCGATGCCGAGCAGCCTGAGCTCCAAAAAGGTTCGGCTCGCGTATTCGATATCATCACCGGCATCTTCTCCGCTATCATTCCCGCGCTGGTGGCGGGAGGTATCGTAAAGGGCATCCTGGCTGCTATCGCGGCTTTTGGAATCGACACGGGTGCCGGCGACTTTGCGATATTCAATATGATTTCGGATATCCCGTTCTACTTCTTGCCGTTTTTGCTGGCAATGTCTACAGCTGATAAGTTCCGAGTCAACCGTTCGCTTGCGCTTTGTGTTGCCGGATCGCTGATGTACCCGACCATTGTCAACGCTGTCGGTACGGGCGAGACGCCTCTTGCGCTGTTCGGTTTTACGGTGCCGATTTTTAGCTACGCCGATTCCGTGTTCCCGGTCATCTTTGGCGTCATTGGCTTGTCCTTTGTATATCGCGCAATCGACAAGGTCGTGCCGGATCTTTTTAAGCTCGTTGTCGTCCCGGCACTCTCCCTTGCTATCGTGATTCCGGTCAACCTGTTTGTGCTCGCTCCGATTGGTGCCTGGTGCGGTCTTGGTCTCGCCAACGGTATCGTTTGGCTATTCTCGACGTTGGGCCCTGTTGCCGGTTTTCTGCTGGGCTTCTTTATGCCGCTTATTGTGCTCTTCGGCATGCATCAGTCAACGAGCCCTATCCAGATTTCCAATATCGCAACGCTTGGGTATGACTATCTGCTCCCGATCTCTTTCTGCCATAACCTCGCCGAAAGCGGTGCGTCTTTTGGTGCGGCCCTGCGCATGACCGACGAAAAGCTCAAGTCCGCTGCAATGACGTGCGCCTTCTCAGCATTTATGGGAATTTCCGAGCCCGCCTTGTTTACCGTTCAGGTTCCTAACAGGACTCCGCTTATCGCTGCGATGATCGCGGATGGCATTGGCGGTGCGCTTACCGTTGTTCTCGGCGCAAAGTGCTTCGGCTTTGTTATGCCCGGCATTACCTCGTTGCCCGTTTATGCCGATCCAAGCGGCAATCCCATGAACCTGATCATGATTGTCGTCTGCATCGCTTTGACTTGGGTTATCTCTGCGGCGCTCTCGTTTGCGCTCTATGGTCGTTTTGACAAAAAGTAACGACGTTTTGAGATAGACAATATTAATCGGCCGCTCGCCGGGGAATCGTTCTGCGACGCCCCGGCGAGCGGCATTTTATTGGTGGGGCGTGTCGTGTCGCCAACGGCGGCATGCCGCCTCGCCGCGCTAGTTGCGGCGACCGCCTCCGTTGGCGCCCTGACGCCCCTGTGCCGCGCGATTGCGACCGGCAGTGTTCTGCGCGCGGGACATACCGCCGTATCCTTTGCTGCCCTTAGACCCCTTGCCGGCACCGGCGGCGCCACCGTGGGCCTTGCCGCCCTTCTTGCCAGTGCCGTGTCCGCCGCCGGCAGACGTCTCGCCCGGGCGTGGCGGCACGGGGCGAATCAGGCAATGCTTGGTGTAGCCGATCAGGTCGCGACGCCCGGCCTTCTCCAGCGCCTCGCGCACGAGCTTGTAGTTCTCGGGTTTGCGATACTGAATCAGCGCGCGCTGCATGGCCTTTTCGTGCGGGTCGCGCGCCACATAGATCGGCTCCATGGTGCGCGGGTCCACGCCGGTGTAGTACATGCATGTCGACATGGTGGACGGTGTGGGGTAGAAGTCCTGCACCTGCTCGGGCATGTAGCCCATGTCGCGCACGGCTTCGGCAAGGTCCACGGCTTCCTTCATGGTCGAGCCGGGGTGGCTCGAGATCAGATACGGCACCACGTACTGCTTGAGTCCGTATTCGCGATTCAAGCGTTCAAATTTACGGCAGAATGCGTCGTAGACAGCTCGGCTCGGCTTGCCCATCACGGACAGTACCGCGTCGCTCACGTGCTCGGGCGCTACGCGCAGCTGGCCCGAGACATGGTGTTCCAGCAGCTCGCGTAAAAACTCGTCCGAGGCATCGGCCATGGTGTAGTCAAAACGGATGCCGCTGCGCACGAAGACCTTCTTGACGCCCGGCAGCTGGCGCAGGTCGCGCAGCAGCTGCGTGTAGCCGGTCTCGTCGACCACCATGTTCTTGCACACGCTCGGCCACAGGCAGCGCTTGTTCTTGCACACGCCGTGCTTGAGCTGCTTGTCGCAGGCGGGGCGGCTAAAGTTGGCCGTCGGTCCGCCCACGTCGTTGATGTAGCCCTTAAACTCGGGATCGCGCGTGAGCAGCTCGGCCTCGCGCATGATCGAGTCGTGGCTGCGCATCTGCAACACGCGGCCCTGGTGGAAGGTGAGGGCGCAAAACGAGCACTCACCAAAACAGCCGCGGTTGGAGCTTATGGAAAACTTGATCTCAGCAAAGGCCGGCACGCCGCCCGCCGCGTCGTAGTCGGGATGCCAATCGCGTGCGTAGGGGAGCTCGGCCACCTCGTCCATCTCGTCGGTGGTGAGCGTCGCCGACGGCGGGTTCTGCACCACGTACACGCTGTTGGGATATGGCTCTACCAGGCGATGCCCGGTGATGGGGTCCATATTCTGCTGCTGCACGTTAAAGCTGCGTGCGTAGTTGAGCTTGTCGGCGGCAAGGTCGTCCCAGCTGGGCAGCAGGTCGTAGTCGTAGACCTCGTCGAGCGAACCCGTGCGGTAGACAGTGCCATTGATATAGGTGATCTGGTCCACGGGCAGTCCCGCGTCGAGCGCGTCGGCGATCTCGACGATCGCGTGCTCGCCCATACCGTAGATGAGGATGTCGGCGCCCGAGTCGAGCAGTACCGAGCGCTTGAGCTTGTCCTGCCAGTAGTCGTAGTGGGCCAGGCGGCGCAGGCTCGCCTCGATGCCGCCGATGATGATGGGGGCGTCCTTGAACGTCTGACGGATGAGATTGCCGTAGACCGTGACAGCTCGGTTGGGACGGCGCCCCTCCTTGCCGCCGGGGGTATAGGCGTCGGTGTGGCGGCGGTGCTTGGTCACCGAATAGTGGTTGACCATGGAGTCCATGTTGCCGGCACTGACCAAAAAGCCCAGGCGCGGCTCACCGAGCACGCTGATGCTGGCGGGATCGGTCCAGTCGGGCTGGCAGATGATGCCCACTTTGTAGCCGTGCGCGTCGAGTACACGGCTGATGATAGCCATGCCAAAGCTCGGATGGTCCACGTAGGCATCGCCGCAGATGTAGACAAAGTCGCACTGGTCCCAGCCGCGCGCATCCATATCGGCGCGGCTGACGGGGAGGAACTTATCGCGGCCCGGGCGCCAGGGGCGGGCAGGCGTCGCTTGGGAATGCTTGGCGCGGGCGACCGTGGCCTGCGCCTTGCCGCCGCGCTTTTGCTGCTGGCCCTGTTTGCCCCGCTGTTCGCGTTGGCTGTTCTGAGCGTGCTGAGGCTTTTTTGCCACGATCCCTCCCGGTGTCTGTATGCTGCACGTAATTGTAACCAGTCTTTTTGGGACGGCGCTAAAAAGACTGGTGGAGTACATGAGCTGGTGAGTGAGAGCGTCGCTGAGCCAGTCGTTTGTTTCCAGACTGTGTATCTGCGCGTTGGAGAACCCGTCTCGCGCGCACGCCATGTTGTCAATGGGTTACAGTATGAACGGCGGCTATGTTTCCGCCAACGCACGAGAGAGTCGTCAACAAGGAGGATGCACGACGATGCAGCGTGCCAAACAGATATCGGAGTCTATTGAGCTGGGCATCATCTTGGCGCTCGCCGGTGGCTTTATGGACGTGTATTCGTACATTGGGCGCGACCATGTTTTCGCCAACGCGCAGACAGGCAACATCCTGCTCGTGGGCGTGAGCATCTCGGAGGGCAATTGGGCACTTGCGGGGCGCTACTTCTTCCCTGTGGTGTCGTTTGCTGTGGGTATTATGCTTGCCGATCTGGTACACGAGCGGTTTGGCAGCGTGATTCACTGGCGCCAAGTGACGGTGTTCTTTGAAGCCGTCATCTTGCTGGGCGTGAGCTTTATCCCGGGCGGCAATTTCAACCTGCTCGCCAACTGCCTCACCTCGTTTGCCTGCGGCATGCAGGTCGAGAGCTTCCGCAAGATCCACGGTCACGGCATCGCTACGACCATGTGCATCGGCAACTTGCGCAATGCGCTGCAAAACGTGGACGACTACATCATCACTCACAAGCGCGGCTTTTTGGAAAACGGCGTGCTGTACTTTGGCGTGATCTTTACCTTTGTGTTTGGCGCCGTGCTGGGCAACTGGTGTATTGAGCGCATGGGCCTGCATGCCATCGTCGTGGCGAGCTTGCTGCTGTTTGTCGCGTTTGCCATCATGTTCATCGACCGCGAGCGCGACTTGCGCTTACGCTGGAAGGTTGCGGCCGAGGCTTGGAAAGAGGGCTGCCGAAAGTAACCGAATGCGGCAAGGGGCTGGCCCCTTTGTCGCACTGATCAATATTGGGGAGGGGACGGCCATCTCGGCCGCCCCTTTTTTGGAGTCTTAAGCGCTAAGGTGCATGTTCGTAACAACATTCAGGAGCCAGAAAAAACTATCCAGCTCCTGAATGTTGCTACGAACTGCTTTTTGCGATTTATTCGAGATGCTCTTCAATCCGAGCCCTAAGAAGGGCAATGGCTGTAGGTATTCCAATTGCGGCGGCTAATTCGGCTTTATCCAAAACCTGTATGCTAAAGCACGATTGTTTATCACATTGAAGGACGATAACTGAAGATAGTTTCACTTCTCGTTGGCTGAATATATCGTAATCTCCAAATAGGAAGTTACCTTTTATTGTGTAATTCGGTATGTTCGTTACGCACTTCATCTCAAGTCTGTTTAGACCATAATCGAACACCGCAACTTCCTTGTGTTCGATGATGAGCGCAACCCTGGGCATGTTGCTAAAACCACCGTCGACGACAGTGAAGAGTTTTTCATTTGCATCGTCATAAACGGTATATTTAAGACTCAATAGCTGTCCTAGTGGACCCGTGAACCCATGTCTTTTGATGTTGAGGTTGTCTCCCGCTGGGTTGATGAGAGCCAGAGTATGCGGATAAGGGTTACCTTCAATCGAGATTCGATATTCGTTTGTAGCCGTCTTGCTCGATTTAGGACCACTAGCCACCACGTGTCATCGCCTCGATCGAATTGGAACCGTCTTCTGCTTCGTGCGGAGAATTACGCTGTACGTTGCAGTAGATGCAGCTGCAATAACCGCATGGGCAATTTCTAACAAAATGAATGACGTTATTTGCTGCATGCATGTTATTAACTATAAAGTATCTTTTTATAAACGTATTGTCAAACATATATTGCTAAAACAGAAACAATTTATAGACTGAGTCGGTCGTATTCTTTGGGCGATTGCTCCTATAATCCAGCCTTCGCTGCTGTCGGGAGGGAAGGACTAGGGCTCCGTTATTCTGTTGAAACGCTTTAACACCTTTGACGTTCTCACGCGTTTTTTGTTTCAAAAGCGTTAGGATGGGACTTATAGCGCGGGGCGTAATGGGTGCCCCGCACACGATGGGAGGCTATCAATGGCTAATCGTTTCGTTCTCAATACCATTTCTTATCATGGTTCCGGCGCCATCAAGGAGATCCCCGGCGAGCTCCAGCGTCGCGGCTACAAAAAGATCTTCGTCTGCTCCGACCCCGATCTGGTTAAGTTTGGCGTTACCGCTAAGGTGACCGACGAGCTCGACGCCGCCGGCATCGCTTGGAGCCTCTACTCCGAGATCAAGCCCAACCCCACGATTCAGAACGTCAAGGACGGCGTCGAGGCCTTTAAGGCCGCCGAGGCTGACGCTATCGTGACCATCGGTGGCGGTTCCTCCATGGACACTGCCAAGGCCATCGGCATCATCATCAACAACCCTGAGTTCGCCGATGTCCGCAGCCTCGAGGGCGTTGCTCCCACTAAGAACCACGCCGTGTTCACCATCGCCGTGCCGACGACCGCCGGTACCGCTGCTGAGGTGACCATCAACTACGTCATCACCGACCCCGAGAAGGTCCGCAAGTTCGTGTGCGTCGACACCAACGACGCCCCCGAGGTCGCCGTCGTCGACCCCGATATGATGGCTTCCATGCCCGCCGGCCTGACCGCCTCTACTGGCATGGACGCTCTGACCCATGCCATCGAGGGCTACACCACCAAGGGCGCTTGGGAGCTCTCCGACATGTTCCACTTTGAGGCTATCAAGCTGATCAGCGAGAACCTGCGCGACTCTGTCGCCGAGGCCAAGTCCGGTCAGCCCGGCTCCGGCCGCGAGGGCATGGCTCTTGGCCAGTATGTCGCCGGCATGGGCTTCTCCAACGTCGGCCTGGGCATCGACCACGCCATGGCTCACACTCTGTCCGCTCACTACGATACCCCGCACGGTGTCGCCTGCGCCATGCTGCTGCCGATCGCCATGGAGTTCAACAAGCCGGTTTGCACCGAGCGCCTGGCCAAGGTCGCCGTCGCCATGGGCGTTGACACCACGGGCATGAGCACCGACGAGGCTGCTGACGCCGCCATCGCCGCCGTTAAGCAGCTCTCCGCCGACGTGAACATCCCGCACGTCTGCGAGGCCATGAAGGCTGACGAGATCGAGGTCCTGGCCAAGGACGCCATGGCCGACGCCTGCTTCCCGGGCAACCCGCGCGAGGCGACGCTCGACGACGTCATCGAGCTCTTCAAGAAGATCTGCCCGGCTGCTTAACCTGGTTCGGCGGGCCCCGCCCGTTAGCCCCAGAATCGTCCTCGGACATGTCGGAGGCCCCGCTGCGCACTACGTGCGGCGGGGCCTCCTTCTGTCCTGCGGAAAGATTCTGGGGCTAACGGGCGGGGTCCGCCGGCTCGTTGTCGTGGCGGGCGCTGTTCGGAAGAGGTCGATGGGTCATCTCGCTAGGTAAAAAGATGGTTCGCGGTGGTATTGTTGCTGTGGGTTTAATTCGATATGAAAGGGTGACTTTGGTGTCCAAGATGGATTCTACGCTCTCCTATATTACTGACCAGTTGAAGGCGCTTACCTCGATTGCTTCGCCTACGGGCTATACCCGTGCGGCGACTGATTACCTGATGGAAACGTTGCGCGATATGGGCTTTGGCCCCGAGCGTTCCAATAAGGGCAACGTGCTGGTCGAGCTTGGCGGCGAGGGCGAGCCGCTTGTGTTGGCGAGCCATGTCGACACCCTGGGCGCCATGGTGCGCTCCATTAAGGACAATGGCCGCCTGCGTCCCACGACGCTTGGTGGGCACCAGTGGTCTACGGCCGATGGCGAGAACTGCACCGTCTACACGCGTGACGGCAATGTGTACACGGGTGTGGTTCTCAACACCGAGCCTTCGGCGCACGTGGCCGACGAGCCGGTCAAGACCATCGAGAAGAACATGGAAATCCTGCTCGATGAGAATGTCGACAGCAAGGACGATGTGCTTGAGCTGGGTATTCAGACGGGCGACATCATCGCTATGGATCCGCGTACCACGGTGACGGAGAGCGGCTACATCAAGAGCCGCTTCCTGGATGACAAGCTGTCGGCGTCGATTCTGCTGGGTCTGGCCCGCGCCGTTGCTGACGGCGAGGTGTCGCTTTCGCGCAAGGTGTCCCTGCTCTTTACCGTGTACGAGGAGGTCGGCCACGGCGGCGCCTTCGTGCCGGCCGACACGCGCGAGATGATCAGCGTTGACATGGGTTGCGTGGGCGACGACCTGGGCTGCACCGAGCGCATGGTGTCGATCTGCGCCAAGGATTCGGGCGGTCCGTACAACTACGACCTGGTGACCACGCTGTCCAATATCGCGCGCGAGCTTGAGCTCGATTACGCCATCGACGTGTACCCGCATTACGGCTCTGACGTCGAGGCCACGCTTTCGGCCGGTTACGACATTCGCCATGGCCTGATCGGCCCCGGCGTGTACGCGAGCCACAACTACGAGCGCAGCCACATCGACGGCGTGCGCAACACCTACGAGCTGGTTCGCGCCTACGTGCAGCGTTAGGGGAGCAGCTTGCGACTCGGCTGACCGATCGCTAAGGCCCGATTTCTCGGGCCTTTTTTCGCTTCAGTCTGTTTAGTATTATGCTGTATATAATCTATTAACTAAACGTGTAAATTACTTAACGAGGTGATGCGGTGTATGGATACGTCTGAGTACTTGTCTATGGGTGATGCTGCCCGCCTGCTGGGCGTTACGAAAGCCCGCATATCGCAACTTGCCACATCGGGGACGCTTGTGTGCGATATTGTGGGCGGCCGGAAGATGGTCGACTACAATTCTGCGATCGCCTATCAAAAGGTCCGCAAACGAGGACGCCGTCCTGCGGCCGATGTGGGGCGCAAGCTTACGCTGATGTCCGCCGATTACGAGGTTGCGCGTGTTTCGTTTGATCCGACGCGCGAGTTTTCCTTCGAAATCGCGGAGGTACTCGATGCGCAACGAATGCCGTTTGGCACGTGCTCGAGCTCTTCTCCAACGGTGAATAAGCGGGAGCTCAACGTGTGGTGGAGCCATCGGTCGGTGCCTGACGACCGCCCCGGGCTCGTCTCGCGCTATCGTGAACTGGGAATTGCCAGTGGCATCGAGGTTCCGGTTCGGTGCCTGGGCCTATCACTTTCGGATTGTTATTGGCTGCGACCGGCAGAATGCGACGGGCTCGAATGGCGAAACCTCAATTACTTCGAGAATGATTTTGAGCGATCGGCGCCCGAAGAGCGTTCGGGTTGGCTGGAGGGCATCGGTCTTAAAAATCCCGATAACACGTCCGAGGGCGAGCTCCCTAAATCGTGGATGATCCGAAACGGCATTCGCGTTTTGGCTAAAGGGTGCGGGATGGACGATCAGCGTCCCTTTAACGAGGCGGTTGCAACGGCTCTACATCGTCGCTTGCTGTCGGAGGGGGAGTTTGTTCCCTATACGGTTGAGCGCATGTTCAATGGCCCCGTGTGCCTGTGCGAGGATTTTCTTGACGGCCGCGAGGAATATGTTCCGGCTGTTTACGTTAAGGGCGCACTTGGTGGCCAGCGGGGAAACTCGACATACGATCGATACTGTTGCTACCTCGGCAAGCATGGTGTCGATGAGGCCGCTGTGAGAAGGTCTATGTCGCAGATGATTGTCTGCGATGCCCTTTTGGCCAACAGCGACCGCCATTGGCGAAACTTCGGCATCATCCGCAATGTCGACACCCTGGAGATAAGGCCTGCTCCGCTGTTCGATAGCGGCAACTGCCTGTGGTACAACGTACCAACTGCCGTGCTCGCAGCTGGGGAGTTTGGGTTTTCTGCTAAGCCGTTTGGGCCCGACCCTTCCGTCCAGCTGGCGCTTGCGGACTCACTCGATTGGTTCGATTCATCGCGGCTCAACGGATTTGTTGATGAGGCGATCGAGATTCTTTCGCAGAGCGAATGGGTCACGGCGGAGGGCCGGCTCGAGTCCATTCGCTGCGGCCTGGAGCGTCGCGTTATCGAGGTTGGTGCTGCTGTTGAAGTGCTTCGACACGTGCGGCGATAATCCCGCGGCTACCTGATGGCTGCCGTAGCGGTGCCGCCGCCCAGGACGATGTCGCCGCGATAGACTACAACGGCCTGGCCGGGGGCGATGGCTCGTTGCGGCTCGTCAAAAGTTAGCAGCATTTGCCCGTCTTCGTCACGCGTAAGGGTCGCTGCCTGGTCTTTCTGACGGTAGCGATACTTGGCACCCACGCGAATGCCGCCGGCATTGAGCTCCGCCTCCATGCGGTCGGTAGGGGCGCTCCAGATCCAGTCGTTGGCCGTGAGCGCTGTGGCCGTCAGGTCCTCGGCCTCGCCCAGATGCACAATGTTGCTGGCGGCATCGACGCTCGTTACGTACACGGGATGCGCCATCGCGACGCCCAGGCCCTTGCGCTGACCGATGGTATAGCGCAGCACGCCGTTATGACGTCCGACCACGCTGCCGTCGCGCCATACAATATCGCCCGGCTCGGCGGCATGTCCGCAGCGGCGCTCGATATAGCCCGCATAGTCGCCGTCCGCGATAAAGCAGATATCTTCGCTCTCGGCCTTCTTGGCGTTGATGAAGCCCTGCTCGACGGCAATGCGGCGCACATCGCGCTCTTTGTTCAGCCCAGCCAGCGGAAAGATCGTGCGTGCCAGGCGCTCTTGCGTGAGCGAATACAAAAAGTAGCTTTGGTCCTTTTTGGGATCTTCGCCGCGGTGCAGCTGCCAGGTGCCGTCGGGCGCCTGACTCGTTTTGGCGTAGTGGCCTGTGGCGATGTAGTCGCAGCCCATATCGAGTGCCGCATCGAGCAGCGCGCCAAACTTAATATGGCGGTTGCAGATGATGCACGGGTTGGGCGTCAGTCCCTCCTGATAGGCAGTCACGAAGCGCTCGATAACGTTGCGGTCGAAGGTCTGCTGCAGGTCGAGCACGTGGTGGGGTATCCCCAGGCGCTCGGCGACGGCCTTTGCATCGGCGATGTCGCGGTCGACTTTGCTCATGCCCGTGACGGGATCGGGCGCGGGACAGGTGAGGCGCATGGTGGCACCGACGCATTCGTAGCCCTGGCGCTTGAGCAGGTAGGCAGTCACGCTGGAATCGACGCCGCCGCTCATGGCGACGAGCACGCGCTTGTTGTGCATGGGGAGGTTCTCCTTGGTGGCATGTGGCCAAAAAAGAAAAGCGGCGCGGGAGGCTGGTTCCGCGCCGCAGACATTGTAGCAAGTTCGGACGACTCGTGGGGCGCCCTGATGGGATGGGCTCAGACTGCCGGGAGAGAGGAGACCGGTTCGTCCTGGGCTCAACCTATGGTCGACAGGCCCTAGTCCTGGAAGAGTGCCGTGGACAGGTAGCGCTCGCCGGTATCGGCGAGCAGGGCCACGATGGTCTTGCCCTCGTTCTCGGGGCGCTTGGCCAGCTGCAGTGCGGCCCACACGGCGGCGCCGGACGAAATGCCCACGAGCACGCCCTCCTTGTGGCCCACGGCGCGGCCGGTCGCAAAGGCGTCGTCGTTCTCGACGGGGATGATTTCGTCATAGACCTGGGTGTCGAGGACGTCGGGCACAAAGCCGGCGCCGATGCCTTGGATCTTGTGCGGGCCGGCCTGGCCCTTAGAGAGCACCGGGGAGGTGGCGGGCTCAACGGCGACGACCTTAATCTCGGGGTTCTGCTCCTTGAGGAACTCGCCCACGCCGGTCACGGTGCCGCCGGTGCCAACGCCGGCGACGAAGATGTCGACCTTGCCGTCGGTGTCATCCCAGATCTCGGGGCCGGTCGTGGCCTTGTGGATGGCGGGGTTGGCGGGGTTTACAAACTGGCCGGCGATAATGCTGTTGGGTGTCTCCTTCTGCAGTTCCTCGGCCTTGGCGATGGCGCCCTTCATGCCCTTGGAGCCGTCGGTGAGCACGAGCTGTGCGCCGTATGCCTGCATAAGTTTGCGGCGCTCGACGGACATGGTCTCGGGCATGGTGATGATCACCTTGTAGCCGCGAGCCGCCGCCACCGAGGCGATGCCGACGCCGGTGTTGCCACTCGTGGGCTCGATGATGGTGTAGTCGCCGCCGCGCACGAGCTTGCCGGCCTTCTCGGCCTCGTCGATCATGTTCTTGGCGACACGGTCTTTGACGGACCCGGCGGGGTTGAAGTATTCCAGCTTGACGAGCACGCGGGCCTTGAGGTCTTCATCGGCCTCAAAGTGAGTGAGCTCCAGAAGCGGAGTGTGGCCGATAAGCTGATCGATGGACGTGTAAACATTGCTCATGGTGAACCTCCAAAGTGTTCAAATGACTGGATACCGTGTGGTTTTACGGTGTGTGTAACAGCGAAACCCACAAACCTTATAGGTTGTTCGTTTGCTGTTGGCAAGCATAGTAGGCACTAAAGCCTAGTAACGCAATAGGAAATAGAAGATTATTACGAGTCGATTAACCAGCTTGACGGGAATAGGTATTTTCAAAACCAATTTTTCGGCTAGAATTTCTACGAATTAAAAGACCGAAAGGCAGCAATATATATGTTGGTTTCCACAAAGGGCAGATATGCCCTGCGCGTTATGGTTGACCTGGCCGAGCACCAGGCGGCAGGCCGCATTCCCCTCAAAGAGATTGCGGCGCGTCAGGGGATTTCTGAGAAATATCTGGAGAACATTTTGGCTACGCTCGTCCGCGCCAATATGCTCTCGGGCATGCGCGGCAAGGGCGGCGGCTACGTGCTCACGCGTCCGCCCGAGCAGTACACGGTGGGCGAGATCTTGCGCCTGACCGAAGGCAGCCTGGCACCGGTCGCATGCCTGGACGGCGACTGCAAGGGCTGCTCGCGTTCGGACGAGTGTCCTACACTCGGCGTGTGGAAGAACCTGGACAAGCTCATCAACGACTACCTCGATGGCGTGACGCTCGATGCGCTCGTCGCCCCCAACGAGGGCTACGACTACGTCATCTAGCCCCACCTGCCATTTGGGGACGGGGCAGAAATGGTAGATTTTCTTGCCCTCTGAGGCTTGACAAATGACAAGGCCGCCCATCGTTGCGATGGACGGCCTTCGTTTTGGCGTGTTGTGGCGGTCCGTATCCGGTCGCTTTAGTTCCTGGCGATGCTGTCGAGTATGCTGCGCATGATGGATACCAGGATGCTGCCCATAAAGGCCGATCCAAAGCCGGCGATAGAGATGCCAGCGCCGAGGATATTGACGGAGAGGTAGCTGGCTAGCTCGAGCATAAAGCTGTTGACTACGAGCTGAAAAATACCAAGCGTGATAATAGTGAGCGGCAGCGAGATGACCGTCAGGAACGGCTTGACGAGCGAGTCGACGATGTTGAGGAACAGTCCCACGAAGGCAAAGCAGACCCAAGCGTCGGCCATGCCGAAGGGCTGAATGCCGGGGACGAGAAACGTTGCGATCGCGATGGCGATTGAGGTCAAAAGCCAGTTGAGCAAAAAGCGCATGGTGGGAATCCTTTCTTGCGCATGGCGTGGGGAGGGGGCGTGAGGGGCGCACATCTTTGCAACTCGGGTAGATGCGCGGGCACGGCCCTGTTTGGGCACCCATTGTTCCAGATATTCGTGGAGCTTGCGTGCGCATTCGGTTTCAAAACGGCGTTCGTCCTAAAAAACGTGCCGCTGGCAGAGAGTCTTGTCGCTTTAGTTTGGTGGTGTGCTAAACTGCTACGGGCAAAAGCCACAGGCGTTGCCCTATTGCATATTACGGGTGAACGATGCCCGATGTCAGTATCAACTTCGATGCCTTTTGGCGGGTTTGGCGGTGATCGATGAATATCGAGAACATGTTTGACAAGCCTGATGTCAAGCAGCTGGTCCACGCATTTAGCCTTTTGGACGACGAGAAAGATATCCAAGCGTTTTTGACCGATATCTGCACGCCGCGTGAGATTTGCGATCTATCGCAGCGTCTGCAAGTCGCGCGTTACCTGGACGAGGGCGAGCCCTATGTCGAGGTTCAGGCGCGTACCGGCGCTTCGTCCACCACGGTGAGCCGTGTATCCAAGGCGCTCAACGGCGAGTACGGTGGCTACCGCAAGATCCTCATTAAACTGGAGGATGGCGAGTAGGCCACGCAAAAAACGAATTTTACAAAACCGCTCTTCCGGGGGCGGTTTTTTGATCCCCTGGGGACGGAGGAAAACGGATCATCGAGGGGGTCAGTCTAACCCGGTGATCCGTTTTCCTCCGTCCCCAGGGGATCAAATCTGTTGGCGTGGGGCAAATCTGTCCGCTTGGGCGGGTAGGATGGATACATTGATTATTGCGAACAGTTTGAGCGGAGGACCATGTCTGTTCGAATCTATACCACCAATGCCGGCACGAATTTGAGCGATGCCGAGTCGGCGCTGCTTGCCGACCTTATTGCCCGCCACGGGCGTGCCGTGTTGCTGGCGCCAACGTTTGCCGAGCTCGACCTGTGCCGTCATGATGCGGCGGAAGCCGGGATTTCGCTGGGTATTGACTACAAGACGCCTACATCGTGGCTTCGCTCGCTTTGGGAGCTTTTGGGCAACGGGCGCGGTTTCGTCGACAACCTGCAGCGCCAGATGCTGTTCTCGGACATGGTCACGCGTCTCGACGATGCCGATTTGCAGCCGCTTTCGCGCAGCCAGGGCACGGTGCGCATGCTCGCGCGCATGGCCCGCGACGTGCTGCCGGGTGTGGCGGGGACGGGTGCCGAACGATGCCGTGGCGACAACTGCCAGCCGGAGCCAAAAAGCGATGCCGAGGCTCGTGTGTTCGAGCTTTTGCGCGCCTACGCGGGCGGTTTGGACCGTCGAGATATGGTCGAGCCCTGTGAGGCGGCCGACATTATGGCCGGTGCCCTGGCCGATAGCCTGCCGGCGTGCACCCGCGCCGTATGCGTGCGCGGTATCACGTCGTTTACGCACGGTCTGCTCGAGCTGCTGTCTGCCGTGGCGAACAATGGGGGAGAGGTCGTCGTGCTGCTTGCCCGCGAGCAGGCGGCGATGCGCGAGGAGCTTGCCGCGGCATTTGATGCCCGCGGCGTGCTGTTTGAGGCCGCGCCGCTGGAGGAGGAC
Source organism: Collinsella aerofaciens (assembly GCA_905213325.1). Classification (GTDB taxonomy): domain Bacteria; phylum Actinomycetota; class Coriobacteriia; order Coriobacteriales; family Coriobacteriaceae; genus Collinsella; species Collinsella aerofaciens_AG. The sequence goes on along the minus strand of CAJMHW010000023.1, from coordinate 15,353 downwards.
GCCGTCGCGTCTGATGCCGCTTGCGGGACCGCCGCTCAGCCTGCCTTTATTGAGGTCGCCGGCCCCCATGCCCGTGCCCATGCTTATGCGGACGCCATCGATAAGTTGGTGAAATCGCACAAGGAGTCCAAGGCCGATAAAACTACTGCAACGCCCGCCGACCCCGTGCGCGTGCTCGTTGTTTCTGCTCGGGCACCCCAGCTGTTCGGTGAGCTCGCCTCTCGTCTGGCGGCTCGTCATATTGCTGCCGAGACAGTTGAGTTTACGGCGTTTTCCCAATCCATTGCGGGCAGGCAGTTTGCGGCGCTCGCCGGCCTGATCGAACGTATGAAGGCCGCCGATGAGGGCACGGCGTCAAAGACCGAGTGGTGGCCCGCGCCGGAGCTTACCGACTGGATCTACAGTCCGCTTTCGGGCGCTGATGCCGTCAATGCCCGTACCTTCGATAAGAATATGCGTCTCTCGCGCAGCAAGACTACCGCGGGCGTTAAGAGCCTGCTGCAGAGCGTTCAGGGCCAGGTGAGGGGCGCGCGCAAGGCGGCGAGCGACGAAAACTGGTTTAAGAACGTACCGTATGTGGTCTCGGACGTGTTCCAGGCGCTGTGGCGTGACAAGCCCGTGACGGCGCTCAAGGCCATGCTTGCCGTTGCCGAGGCGTTGCCCGATCGCTTGCTGGGCAGCTTGGATGGCCAAGCCCGTCGCCAGGCGGAGGTGGCCCTGCTGCGCCATGTCATCGACATCCTTATGAATGGCGCCCGCGCGCTCGACGTGTCGCAGGCCGCGACCGTGCCGGTTCTCGACGGCGTTCGAACTAAGGTGGACAAGCGCAGTACCGCTTACGATTACGCGACCTACGAGGTCGATCGCACGCCACGGGCACAAGTGCGCTTCGTGTCGCTTGCCGATGCGTCGGTTTTGCGTCCTGGCGGCTACGATGCCGTGCTGTTTGCCGATGTCGACCTGGACAGCTATCCGCTCTCACACGAGGAGGGGCCGCTGGCCACGCTGGCGGCGAGCCTTGGTCGCGAGGGCGTGACGCTTGAGCCCGCGGCCTTGCTGCGCGTGCGCTTTGGCCACGCGATGCAGGCGTCACGCGGCCCGGTTGCGCTTGCCCGCGTGACGCACGATCGCCAAGCGCGCGAGTGCTACCCGGCTGCCGTGTGGACCGAGTTGCGGGCGCATGCCGAGGCCGCTGAAGCTGCTAGGGAAGCTGACGCCGACAAGGCCGCTGACGACGCTAAGACCACTGGTGACGCTAAGGCCGCTGACGCCGACAAGGCGAAGTGCGTGGGTGAGGGCGATATCGTAAGGAACTTCGATCCCGCGGCAGGCGAAGGTCTCAAGCGCGAGCGCGTGACCTGTGAAGCCCCTCAGCATTTGAGTGCCGAGGCCGTGCCGTATTTGGTCCTGCGCCGTCGTGACGGCGAGGGCGAGGACGCGCCGCTTGTGCCGCGCCTGACGTCCGCCTCGCAGATCGAGGCCTATTCCACCTGCCCGCTGTGCTGGTTTGTCTCGTATCGCGTCAAACCCCAGTCTATCGACGCGGATTTTGGCAACATGGAAAAGGGCAACTTCGTCCACGACGTGCTGGAACACCTGCATGCCCGTCTGCCCCAAGAGGGCATGGAGCGCGTGACGCCCGAGAACTTGCCGCGCGCACAGGAGCTGCTGCGCGAGGTCTTTGCCGAGACCTTGGCCGAGCATGCGGGCAAGCGCGGTACCGAGGGCCCGCTGGTGCCGCTCTCCCCGGTGGAGGAGCGTCAGGTGGCCGAGATCTTGCCGCAGCTGGAAGGCGTGCTCGCCTACGAGTCCGAGGCGCTTGCCCCCTTTGCCCCGCGCTACCTTGAGTTCGCCTTTAATGAGCTTAAGGTCGAGTATGCCGGTTGGCCGCTCGGCGGGCGTATCGACCGCGTTGACGTGGATGCCGAGAATCGCGCCGTGGTGATTGACTACAAGCATCGTTCGGGTGTCGAGGAGTTTAAACTCGCCGACCCTACGGTGCGCGACGAAGAGTCGGGCGAGGCCCCCATCGACGACCCGCGTTGGCTGCCGCCCCATACCCAGACACTCATCTACGCGCAGGCCATGCGTCGGGCGCTGGGCCTAGATACCCGTGCTGCGCTCTATTTTTCGACCAAGGGCGGCAAGCCCGCGCTGCGCGGTGCCGCGAGCGCCGAGCTGTTGGAGCAGGAGCGCGGCGACGGTCGCATTCCGGGCCTTAAGAAGGGCTTTCCCGGCGAGGGCGGCAACATGGACTTCGATGCGCTGCTCGACCGCGTGGAGGCCGGCATCGCCGAGCGCTTGCACGAACTCGAGGCGGGCGACGTCGCCGCTGTCGACCCGACGTCGGCGCAGGCCGCGCATGCGCGCTGCTCGTATAACCACGAAGGAACGTTTGTAAGGAGGGACGTGTAGACCATGGATTTTTCGACTTTGATGCCGCAACAGCTGCAAGTCGTCAAAACGCTCGACCGTCCGCTGTTTGTCTCGGCAGGTGCCGGCTCGGGCAAGACCTTTACCCTCACGCGCCGCATCGTCTACGCGCTCTCGCCCGAATCCGGTCCGTTTGTCGAGCATCTGGACCAGGTGCTCGCCATTACCTTTACCAAAGACGCCGCGGCCGAGATTCGCGACCGTGTGCGCCGTGCGCTTATCGAAGAGGGCATGGACGAGGAAGCACTGACCGTCGACGACGCGTGGATCTCGACCATTCACGGCATGTGCTCGCGTATCCTGCGCGCGCACGCGCTGGAGCTGGGCATCGATCCCGAGTTCACGGTGCTCACCGATACCGACGAGCTTATGGATCAGGCTGTCGAGCATGTGCTGGGGCGCGCGACGGCGCCCGATGCCGCGCCCGAGCTCGCCGCTTCGCTTAAGGCCCTCTACGCTTGGTATCCCATGGCGGGCGAGGGCGGGACGTTTGGCGCCGGTACCACCATCAAAGGCCTGGTGCGCGACCTGCTGGAGCTATCGAGCCAGCTTCCGGGCGGCATGGACGATGTGTGCGTGGCGCGCGGCCAGGCCGACACCTCGGCGCTTGCCGATGCCTATCGTGCGGCGCTGGGCACAAGCAAGGCCACGACCGAGAAAGCGCAGGTGGCACTCGACGCCATTGACGCGTTTGAGGCGAGCGGTAAAACCATGGAGGATGCGGCGCGACTCATGATGTCGTGCAGCATGCCGCGCGCGAGCAAGGCGTTTCCTAAGGAGCAGGTGGAGCTACTCAAGGCCGAGGCAGCCGATGCGTTTATCAATATCGTGCTGGCCTGCGGTGGTCCCGCGCTCGATGCACTGGTGGGCTTGGCCCGCTCTGTAGAGGCCGAGTACCGTGCGCTCAAGGCCGACCAGTCCGCGCTCGACAATAACGATCTGTTGCGCATGGCATACGAGGCGCTGCGCGATTACCCCGCCATCCGAGCCGCCTACGAGGGCCGCTTTAAGATGGTCATGATCGATGAGTTCCAGGATACCGACCAGATGCAGGTCGATTTGATTCGCTATCTGACGGGCGCGGGGGAGCGCGCGCTGTGCACCGTGGGCGATGCGCAGCAGTCGATCTACCGCTTCCGAGGCGCCGAGGTTGAGGTGTTTCGTCGCCAGGAGCGCAAGGTGGGTTCGACGACGGCGTCCGAGACGGTTGCCACGTCCGATGCCCCCGCCGGCGAGCTCGTCAAACTCGTGCGCAACTTCCGCAGCCACGACGAGGTGCTGCGCTATGTGGCGCGCGTCTTTGACGGCGACACCGGTGGTTTGATGCAGGGGTTCTTGGATCTTGAACCGAGCGACAAACGCAAGGACAAGCTCAAGGCAAAGGCTTCGCGCCGCCAGGCGCTGTTCGTTGCCGGTGGCAGCACGCAAGAGCGAACGCAGGCGAAAGCTCGTGCGATTGCGGAGCGGTTCCAAACGCTCGTCAAAGCGGGGCAGCCCCAGGGCGATATGGTGTTGCTGCTGGGTCGCATGACCAATGCCGACGTCTACGCACAGGCCTTCCGCGACCAGGGGCTCGACTGCGTCATCGCGGGCGGCTCAGTCTTTGCCCAGGCAGCCGAGGTGCAGACGGTGCGCGCCCTGGTGTGCGCGCTCGCCAATCCGGCCGATACGGCGCAGGGTCTTATGCCGTTGCTGGCCTCGCCGATGTTTGCACTCGGCGCCCAGGAGTTCCTGGCGCTGGCGACCAAGCTCGATAGCGAGACGGGCGAGACGTCGCGCCGCAACATCGATGCGGGCATCATGAGCGATTCCGATGTGCCGGGTTTGCAGGGCTTGCCGCTCGTAACGCGCGCCCGCGAGGTGCTGCGCTACGCGCTTCGTCGCGTGGGACGCGATTCGTTCGCCGCCATCGCGCGCGACGTGGTCAATGCCTCCGGCTGGTTCGTGCGTCTGGCGCAGCGCGGCCCCGAGGGCAAGGCCATTGCCGCCAACGTGCTCAAGGCGCTCGACGCTGTGGCCGAGGCAGAGGCCGAGTTCGGTAATTCTCCGCGCTCCATTGCGCTCGCCTTCGACCGCTTCTTGGCGGGCAAGGAGGCCCCGGGCGCCCTCAACGAGGAGGGTGACGGCGCGGTACGCATCATGACCGTGCATGCGTCCAAGGGTCTGGAGTATCCGGTCGTAGCGGTTGCCGAGTGTTTTGGCGTGCGCAAATCGTCCGGTGCGGCACAGATGGGTCGCGTCGAGGGCGGAGCGCAGGTCGTGGCACTGCCGGCACGCTTCGACGGCGTTAAGCTCGCCGACGGTACCTTTGTGAAGGGCGACGACGTCAAAAAGCAGTTTGAACACGCGTTTAAGGGCAAGGGCACGTCGCTGTGGTTGCCGCCGGAGCTCATGGAGGACGTCTGTGCGACGGGTTCTCCCGCCGAGGCATTTGCTCGCTTGCGCAACGACGACCTTCAGCTTTCGCTCGAAGAGCGGGCTCGTTTGCTCTATGTCGCCATGACGCGTGCGCGCGAGCTGGTGATCTTGGCGATGGATGCCGGCGTGAGCCGTGGCAAGGTGACGGCGCCGACCTTCGACGTCGAGACCGATCTGACCTACGACGTGCTGCGCCGTATTTTGCCGACCGACGCTCTGGGCATGCCGCAGCTCGATGCCGACCGCCTGGTGTTCGACAACTCCCAGCCGGGCGACTACGAGCTCATCACGCTGGCGAACTTTACCTTTGGCGAGCAGGCGTTTGAGGCTAACGCTTCGCTGGATGCCGAGGGCAGGCTTGTTCGCGGCGATGCCGATGCCGCCGATAATGCTGCGCGCTCAACCGTCCCCGGTCCTGCCGACCCCAAGCCCGATTCGTTTGAGCTTGTGTATCCCCAGGCAGTGGGCGTGCGCATGGGCATCTGTCCGTATCCGATGCGTGATTCGTATAGCTACTCGTCAATCGCCGCGGCGCTCCATGCCGAGGCGGAAGATCGTTCCGCCGAGGCGCGTGTTCCCATGGACGAGGCCGGCGATGATGCGGAGTCGGATGGTTCCGAGATGACGGATGCAGACGTGGCCGCCGTTGAGCCCGCCGGCAACCCCATGGCGCTGGGCTCGGCGTTCCATGCCGCCTGCCAGTGGCTGATCGAGATGGGTGCCGATGCGCTGCCCGCTGAGCGTGCCGATGCGCTGGCGCGCCTGTGGTGCCTGACGCCGGAGCAGCGTGAACGCTTCGACGTTGCCCTGGACCGCTGGCTCAAGTCGGCTGTTCGTGCCGACCTGCTCGCGTGGCCGTGCGTTCGCGCCGAGGTGCCGTTCTTTTCACTGGGCTGCGAGGACGAGGACATCGCTCGCTACGGTGCTTATGCCGAGGGCGCCATCGACGCTTTGGCGACGAACCCGGCGGATTCGTCATGCGCGCTGGTCATCGACTACAAGACGGGCGGCACGCCGGACGAGACGCCGGAGCAGCTGCAGGAGAAGCACGCCTTGCAGGCACGTGTCTATTCGGATGTCCTGCACAAGGCGGGCTTTGAGGCCGTGACCGTCAAGTTCGTCCGCGTGGAGCAGGCCGATCCAACCATCTTCGTCGAACCTGCCGAGCCCCAAGTAGTCATCTACAATCTCTAGCCCTCAGATAACTTGCGGTGGAATAGTTCCTGTATTGCGGCCCAGATGGCCCAAGCGGGAACTATTTCACCGCAACTGCAAGAGGAGCCGTGTGGGTTTGGCTAGGTTCGGGTGCTGTCCGTGCCGTGGGGTAAAATCGTTCAGTCAGAACACGAACCCGCATCGGAGCTCATCACATGGCATTCGTCCATCTGCACAATCACACTGTTTTCTCCATGCTCGACGGCGCAACTCGTATCCAGGATATGGTCAACCGTGCCGTTGAGCTGGGCATGCCCGCCGTGGCCATCACCGACCACGGCTACATGTACGGCGTGCCCGACCTGGCGCTGGCCTGCGACGCCGTCAACCACAACACGCCCGAGTACAAAACCTGGAGCCACGACAAGGCCTTCTTGGAAAAGGACCGCCGCGACGAGCTGGTGGAGCCCGATCCCGAGGAAAACCCGCGCGAGCATGCCCAGTATGTGAAGGACATGGCCATGTGGGACGAGAAGGGCAACATCGACGAGCTCAAGCCGCCCCTGGTCATCAAACCCATCTTTGGCTGCGAGGTCTACTTTACGCCGGACGAGACGCTCGCCCGCGACCACAAGCCCGAGCTCTACCACATGATCCTTCTGGCCAAGGACCAGGAGGGCTACGTCAACCTGATGCAGACGGTCTCTGAGGCCGCCGTGCAGGGCTTTTACTATAAGCCCCGCGTGACGCTCGACAACCTGCGCCGCCACGCCAAGGGCATGATCTGCACCAGTGCCTGTATCGCGGGCATCATCCCCAAGTACATCGACCGCGGTGACATGGAGGGTGCCATCAAGTGGGCCGAGACCTTCCGCGACACCTTCGACCCCGGCGATTTTTACATCGAGATTCAGGAACACGGCATTACCACCGATAACGGCCTGACCGACGAGCAGATGGACCGCACGCTCATCGACATTGCCAAACAGGTGGGCGTCAAGGTCATCGCCACCAACGACTTCCACTACCTGCGCCGCGAGGACGCCCCCGTGCAGGACGTCATCATGTGCATTGGCATGAACGCCAAGGTCGACGACCCCAACCGTATGCGCATGACCGGCTCGGAGTTTTACATGAAGACCGAGGAGGAGATGCGGGCGATGTTCCCGTATTGCCCCGAGGCCTGCGACAACACGCTCGAGATTGCCGACAAGTGCTACGTGGAGCTCGACTGGGACTCCATCATCCTGCCGCGCTTCCCGTTGCTCGATCCCGGCGAGACGCACGAGAGCCAGTTCCGCCGCGAGTGCGAGAAGGGCCTGCGCCAGCACTACGGTGACGACTGGGCCACGCGCGAGATCGGCGGAGTCAACATCAAAGAGCGCTTTGAGTACGAATACAAGGTCATCTGCGACAAGGGCTTTGCCGCCTACTTCTTGATCGTTGCCGAGTACGTGCAATGGGCCAAGGACAACGGCATCGGCGTCGGCCCCGGCCGTGGTTCTGCCGCCGGCGCTATCGTTGCCTACGCCATGAACATCACCGCGTTCGACCCGCTCGAGAACGGCCTGATGTTCGAGAGGTTCCTGTCCCCGCAGCGTACCGAGATGCCCGATATCGATATGGACTTCGACGATGAGCGGCGCCTCGAGGTCGTGGAGCACGTTCGCCAGCTCTACGGTCCCGAGAAGGTCACCCACGTCATCACCTACTCGACCATTAAGGCCAAGCAGGCCATCAACGACGCCGCGCGCGTCCTGGACTACCCGGTCTACATGGGCCAGCGCCTGTCCAAGATGGTCTCGAGCGACCCCAAGGTCAAGCTCAAGCAGGTGCTCGACAAACAACCCGGCAAAGAAGATCTGTTTAACCCCGACTTTGCCGAGGCCTATAAAAAGGACGACGACGCCCGCCGCATCATCGACACGGCGCTCTCGATCGAGGGCCTCACCCGTGGCGAGGGCGTGCACGCGTGCGCCGTTCTGATCTGCCGCGACCCCGTCAACGAGCACGTGCCCACCAAGCTCGACACCAAGGGCGGCGTCGAGATTACCCAGTACGAGGGCCATACCGTTGCCGACATGGGCCTGCTCAAGATGGACTTCCTGGGCCTGCGCACGCTGACGGTTATCTCTAAGGCCAAGGCAAACATCAAAAAGAACTTTGGCATCGACATCAAAGAGGAAGAGATTCCCTTTGACGATCCCGAGATCTTTAAGCTCATGGGCTCCGGTCACACCGCCGGCGTCTTCCAGGTCGAGTCCGCCGGCATGACGGCCACGATCAAGAACATGAAGCCCACAGAGTACAAGCACGTCGTGGCATTGATCGCCCTGTACCGTCCGGGCCCGCTAGGCGCCGGCATGGTCTCGTCCTACATCAACCGTATGAACGGCAAGGAGCCGGCCGTCTCCTACGACGACCGTCTGGACGACATCCTGGGCGAAACCTACGGCACCATGGTCTACCAGGAGCAGGTTATGCTCATCTCCGTCGAGATGTGCGGCTTCTCCAAGGGCGAGTCGGACTCGCGTATCCGTAAGCCCGTGGCTAAGAAAAAGATCAAGCTGCTCACGTCGACGGTGCTCCACTGGGAGGATGGCTCGGACGAGACCACCTACGACCACTGGATGAACGGCGCTATCAAGAACAACTACACGCGCGAGGTCGCCCAGAAGATTTGGGACGATGTTCTCGAGTTCGCGTCCTACGCCTTCAACAAGTCGCACTCCGCCGGCTACGCCATTCTGGTTATGCAGACGGCATGGCTCAAGGCGCACTATCCGCACGAGTACATGGCGGCCGTGCTGACGTCCTACACGGGCAAGACCGACAAGATCGTGCACTACGTCTCGGCATGCCGTCACGACGGCATCCCCGTGCTTTCGCCAGATGTCAACGAGTCCGGTACCGAGTTCACGGCTACCAAGGAGGGCGTGCGCTTTGGTCTGGCCGGCATCCGCGGCGTGGGTACCGGCGTGGCGCAGGCGATTATCGCCGAGCGCGAGGCGGGCGGCCCGTTTAAGACGCTGCACGACTTTGTCGAGCGCGTGGACTCGAGCCAGGCCAACCGCCGCGTGATCGAATCGCTGATCAAGGCAGGTGCCTTCGACTCCACGGGCTATCCGCGCCGCCAGATGATGCACTTTGTGGACAAGAACAACCCCGAGAACATCATCGACGCCGCGATAAAGCGCCAGAAGGACCGCGCGAGCGGCCAGACCTCGTTCTTCGACATGTTTGGTGATGTTGAGGGCTCGGGTTTCGAGGTCAGCGTGCCCGATCCGGACGGCCAGGAATGGGACCGCCACCTTAAGCTGAGCCAGGAGAAGGAGGTTCTGGGCATCTATGTCTCGGACCACCCGCTGCGCCCGTTTGAGTATGCGCTCAGCAAAGCGCGCGACTTCTCGTTCTCGCAGATCGACACCGGCTACGAAGTTCAGAATCCTACGGGCGGCACCATCAACCAGGAGATTCCCGAGGGCAAAGCGCTGTGGTGGGCCGGCATGGTCTCGTGCGTGTCCAAGCGCGTGACCAAAAACGGCGACCCCATGGGCATCGTGCAGCTCGAGGACATGGAAGGCGAGGCCACCGTCGTCGTGTTCCCCAAGACCTACAAGGAGGCCGAGGGGTACCTGTACGGCGAGGTCGATCCCGAGACCGGTGCGCAGCTGTCCGACGCCTTTGTGCGCATCAAGGGCAAACTCGAGCGCTCGGACCGCGGCGACCAGATCATCGCGCAGGAGATCGTGCCGCTTGAGCTCAACGAGGAGAACAACAAGCCCAAGGTGTTTGAGGTTATGGTGCCCAACAGCCGCTTTAGCCAGGGCAATATGGCGCGCCTGGCCACGGTGCTCACCGCTAACCCGGGCGGCGACCGCGTGGAGATCTTTATCGAGCAGGTGGACGGGCGCGTACTGCGTGCCGAGGTGCCGGCCAAGGTCAATGCGCGCTCGATTCCACTGCTGGCCGAGGCCAAGGCCATTGTGGGCAACCAGGGCCGCGTGACGGTTATCTAAAATGATTTTGCTGGGGTAGCTAATTTGGGACGGGGCTATTTTAGCTACCCTTTGACTGACGGCGAATGAGCCAGGGTCGGAATACATCTCAACCGACATATGGGGGTAGCTAAAATAGCCCCGTCCCAAATTAGCTACCCTGTGTGGATTGGAGGAAGTGATGGCGCAGGGGACGTTTGTGCAGGCGCTCCGGAAAGAGGCGGCGCTGAGTGGCACCTTTATGAAGGGGCGTTCGCTCATGCTCAACGGCGCCGTGCTGTCGATCGAGGACAGCGGCTCGCGCTTCTCCAAAAACGTGACGGTTGAGGGCTCGGTGCGCGGTTCGCGTGGCGACCTGTACAAGACGCACGTGGCGCTCGACATGGACGAGCACGAGGTGATCGACTACGACTGCGATTGCCCCGCTGCCTATCGCTACCCCGGCATGTGCAAGCACGCTATTGCCACGGCTCTGGCGTATTTGGATGCCAGCGGCGCCGAGCCCGTCGAAGGTTTGCGCACGCCGGTCCGCACGTTTGCGGCGCAGCCGAAACAGCCCGCGCGCAACGCGCCCAAAGCGCCGGCCGTCAATCCCAACTTTCCCTTTCCGGCGCCCGTCCCCACGAGTCCCAGCCTCATGGCGGCGCTCTCCGATCTTTCGGACGCGCGCATGGATGAGCTGGCGAGCATGCGCCGCAAGCTTGCCGGCAGTGTGGATCCCGATGCCCCCAAGGCGGTGTTGGAGCCCTCGCTGGTGCCGTACTACAATCCGCTGTTCGCCGACCGCTTTAGCTGGGCGCTCGAGTTCCGCATTCGCTGTGGATCGGTCTCCTACGTGGTCAAGGACATCGACGGCATGGCCGATGCCTACGTGCGCGGCGGCACCTTCTCGTACGGCAAGAAGCTCACGTTTGTCCATACGCCCGAAGCCTTCGAAGACGTGTCGACAAAGCTGCTCAACCTTGTCGTGACGACAGTTGCCTATCTCGATGACATCACAAGCTCGCGTTCGGCGTCGTACGACTTTGCCCGCAGTGGTTTTGTCGCCGAGCGTCAGTTGCCGCTGTCCGAGCATAGCATCGTATATGTGCTGGACCTGTTGCGCGGCCAGACCATCGCTTTTGAGCCCGCCTGGTCGCGGGGGACGACGACGCATCGCACCTATGACGTGGCGGTCGAGCCGGCGCCGCAAGGGAAGGATGAAGCCCCGACCAAGCGCCCGCCGCTCCTTGCCTCCAAGATTGCGCCGGCGGTCGGCGGCAGCTACGACCTTCGCCTGCCCGCCGATATGTACTGCTTTGCATCGGGCGATGCTGCCTACCTGGTCGACACGCGCCGCGCGCGCCGTACCGACACGGCGTTTGCCCAACATGCGGCGCCGTTCCTATCGCGCTTGCTGCCCTGTCGCACGCCGGTCCATATCGCTGCCGACCAGGTGGGGGAGTTCTGTCGTATGGCGCTGCCCATTTTGCGCGACTATACCGACCTTACCGCGCCCGCCGTGCTCGATACCGTGGCACCCGAGCCGAGCTTTGCTATGGCGATCGGCGTCGACGATGGGCTCGTGACCTGCAAAATTACGGTTGCCTACGGCGATTGGTCGGCGGATCTCTTTAGCCTGGGCGCTCCGGGCAGCCCCTTCGAAGAGCAACGCCCCGGCGTGCCGCCCCGCGACGAGGTGGCGGAGTTTCGCGTTATGGACACGGCGGCCCTGTATTTCGACTTTTACGAGGGCGGCCTGGCGTTTGAGGAGCGCGATGACGAGAGCTTGTTCTGCCTGCTGACCGAGGGCCTGTCCGCCCTGTCCGAGCTGGGTGAGGTCATGCTCAGCGACCGTCTGCGCCAGATCTCGGTCCGCCCTGCGCCCAAGCTTTCGGTGCGTGCGACCGTCAAGAGCAATCTGCTCGATGTCGAGCTGGGTGCGAGCGGGCTTTCGGCCGCGGACCTTGCCGTCTATCTCGATTCGTACAAGCGTCACCAGACGTTTGCGCGTCTCACGTCGGGCGACATCATTCGCCTGGACGAGGGCGCCCGAGCCGCGTTTGGCCTTGCCGAGGACCTGGGCGTCGATGCTGTCGACCTGCTCGACGGCGTGTCGCTCCCCGCGTCGAGTACCCTGTTCGTCGACAGCATGCTTGCGCGCACGCCGGCGCTTGAGGCCGATCGCGACGCTGCGTTCCGCCGTACCGTCGAGCGCCTGGACACGCTCGGCAAGATGGACTTTACGGTACCCGCCTCGCTCAAGGCCACGCTGCGTGGCTACCAGGTCGACGGCTACCAGTGGCTCGGCTCGCTTGAGCATCTGGGCCTCGGCGGTATCTTGGCCGACGATATGGGCCTGGGCAAAACGCTCCAGATGATCGCGCATATCCTGGCGCGCGTGGAAGCGGGGGACATTAAGCCCACGCTTGTGGTGTGCCCTGCGTCGCTCGTGTACAACTGGACTGCCGAGCTGGAGCGCTTCGCCCCGTCGCTCGATGTGTGCGCCATCGTGGGCGCCAAGGCCCAGCGTCGCGTGCAAATCGCCGGCGTGGCCGAGCATAACGTGGTCGTGACGTCGTATGACCTTATGCGGCGCGATATCGACGAGTACGTCGAGCAGGACTTTGCCCGCGTGGTACTCGATGAGGCCCAGTACATTAAAAACCCGCTCACCCAGGTGGCGCGTGCCACCAAGCGCCTGCCGGCCGGCGTGCGCTTTGCCCTGACGGGCACGCCCATCGAAAACCGCCTATCCGAGCTCTGGAGCATCTTCGACTTTTTGATGCCGGGCCTACTTGGCACGCGCGAGTCGTTTGCCAAGCGCTTCGAAAGCCCGGTCGAGCATGCCGAGGGCGACAGTGCCGCTCGCCTGCAAGCGCTCGTGTCGCCGTTTGTGCTGCGCCGTGTCAAGGAAGACGTGGTGGCCGACCTGCCCGAGAAGATCGAGGATACGGTCATGGCGCAGCTTACCGGCGAGCAGCGCAAGCTCTACCTGGCCAACCAGGACCGCATCGCCCAACAGGTGCAGCACCGCGAGTCATCCGAGTTTAAGAAAGACAAGCTCAAGGTGCTCGCCGAGCTCACCAAGCTGCGCCAGATCTGCTGCGACCCGCGTCTGCACTACGAGGATTACAAGGCGGGGAGCGCCAAACTCGATACGTGCATGGAGCTCGTGCACGGCGCACTCGACGGCGGGCATCGCATCCTGTTGTTCAGCCAGTTTACGGGTATGCTCGATATCATCGGTAAGCGCTTGGCCAAGGAGGACATCGACTTCTTTAAGCTCACGGGCGCTTCGTCTAAGGAGAGCCGCGCCAAGATGGTCGCGCAGTTCCAGGAGGGCGAGGTTCCGGTCTTTTTGATTTCGCTCAAGGCGGGCGGCGTGGGCCTTAACCTGACGGCTGCCGACGTGGTCATCCACTACGACCCGTGGTGGAACGTGGCGGCGCAGGACCAAGCAACTGACCGTGCACACCGTATTGGCCAGCAACATACCGTGACCGTGTACAAGCTCATCGCCAAGGACACGATCGAGGAACGCATTATGCGGATGCAGGAGTCTAAGCGCGACCTGGTCAACAGCGTACTCGGCGGCGACGGCATCTCGTCGGCACTGTTCACGCGCGAGGATGTTCTGGCGCTGCTCGGCGGCGACGGGCGTTAACCCGCTCGGGTGAGGCCGCCAGGGCGGATAGCCCGCGCTGTCCCATCGTCCCCGCTCGTTATGTGTTCATTTGCAATGCCGTGGATGGTTTGTCTGCCTTTGGGCATAAGAACCATCAAGAACATTGGCACATCAGCAAAGGAGAACATCATGGCGAAATTCTTTAAGGACCCCGACGGCAAGCTCATCGCTGCCCTTGGCGACGACGTTGCGACCCCTGCCGGTTGCACGGAGCTGACCGCAAACACTGAGGACGCGGCGCATGAGAAGCACGTGCCTGTTGTCGAGACCGAGCGCGACGGTCACGTGATTCGCGCCCGAGTTGGCTCGGTCGAGCACCCCAGCCTGCCCGAGCACTACATTGAGTGGATCGCCCTTGAGGCCGAGGGCCGCTTAGAGGTCCATTACCTTGAGCCCGGCATGAAACCCGCGACGTTTTTCGCGGGCGGCTCCAAGACCGGTACCGTCTATGCCTACTGCAACCTGCACGGGCTGTGGTCCGCGACATTCTAGGAGCGCGCCCCCGCTCGGGGTATCATAGCTAGCATATGCACATGCAAGCGCCGGCTGCATTATGCGGCCGGCGCTTTTACTACGATTTCGATGGTTTACGACGGAAAGGGCTGGGCCATGAAGCTCGCGCTTGCACAGATCGATATGCGCCTGGGTGATATTGAGGGCATTTGCGGCCGCATTGAGGACCAGGCTCGTCTGGCCCACGAGCGCGGGGCGCGCGTGCTGTGCGTTCCGGCTCCGCTCTTTATGGGCGCCATGCCCGGTGGCCTGGTGGGCGCTGCCGACTTTGAGCACGACATGCTTGCCGGCTTGACTGGTGTCGCCGAGCGTATCCAGGAGCTTGACATGATCTGCATCGTGCCCGCGGCGGTTTCGTTTGAGGGCCAACCGCTGCTCGACTACATGATGCTCAAGGACGGTCATGTGGTGCCGGCGCGTTCGAGCATTGCCTTGCAGCGTGGCGAGAACAACGACACGCGTTGGGCGCCGCCGGTGTTCGACGTGGACGGCGTGCGCATCGCCGTAATTTTTGACTTGGACCGCGAACTCGAGATGTTGCCGACCGGTGTTGACCTCATTGCGTATTTCCAATTCAACGCGTTTGACATGACCGACCGCGAGACTGTTGCCATTGCCGCCGTTCGCAGCGGCGCCTACCGCAAGGTCGCCTCCAAGCGCAGCGTGTGGTTTGCCTGCATGGCGCCGGTCGGTGCCTATGACGAGTCGGTGTATACCGGCGGTTCGTTTGTGCTCGACGACTGCGGTCGCGTGGTGGCCCAGGCGCCGTGCTTTGAGGAGAGCCTGCTGGTTCAGGAGATTCAGCGCGGCGTGATGCTCGATGCCCTGGAGGATCACGAACTGCCCGAGTTCCGTTCCGAGGAGTGGCTGTGGCAGGCGCTGGTGCTCGCCGTGCGCGACAACGCCCGAGCCCACGGTGCGTCGCGTGCTGTGGTGGCACTCGAGGGTGACTTGCCGTCGTCCCTGCTGGCGGCGCTGGCCGTCGACGCTCTGGGCCCGCGCAATGTGATTGGCCTGGTGCTGGGGCGCAACCGTATCTTTACGCCGGCGCAGGAAGAGGCCGAGGCTGCCCGCTGTGCCGCCGTCCGCGCCATCGCCGAGCGTCTGCACATTCGCACCGTCGAGCGCGATGCACCGGATGCGGCGTGCGTGCTCGATCGCGACGTGTC
>CAJMHW010000022.1 GCA_905213325.1 Collinsella aerofaciens | reverse complement strand
CTCCACCGCCGCCGCGAGGCGCTCGCGGACGCCGGCAAGCCGGCCTGCAGGGCCAACGCCGCCGTGGCGCGCGAGCTCGCCTGCTGGGTCTGGGAGATAGGGTGCAGGTCCGAGGGGACCATCCTCTAGCGGGCGGCGACAACCGACTCCCGCCGGGAGGGCCCGCGCCTCGACGCATCGCCGGCGCGAGTTCACGACCTTTTTTATGGGCAGCCCCCGGGCCGCGCCCGACAAAAGACTGGATTCGCACGATCGCGCCGGACGGAGAATCGAAATGCGGTGGGGTGCGCGGACATACCGGGCTGACCGCCGGAAGCGCACCCGCAAGAGCCCGCGGATATTAGCTTGCCAGGCAAGCGTCGACTAAGCCATGCAGCGTGCGCGGGCCCTCCCGACGGGAAACGAAAAAGCCCGGTTTCAAACCGGGCTCGAACGAACATGCCTATTGACAATGGCTTTCTCATATTAGATATGGTCGAGTCCATTGAGCAACCGGTCGAAGTCGACCAGTGCAACCGCACTATTCATCTATCCCATCCTTCGATTGTCCGATTTTTGACCAATTTTGTGTCTCTAGATTAGTCCGAGTTTTGACTATCGTCAACAGCCTCTCCGCAAATGCGTACATTTTTATGGCCTATCGGCAGAAAAAGACCGCCGGCGCGGGGGCGGCGCCAGCGGTCACGTGAAAATCGAGTTTTATTGCCTGTTAAGCGGCGACGGCCTCATAGACCGTAGCGCCCGAGAAGCTGTCATGCAGGCTCTTGCCGGCAATCCACGGCAGCTCGACGACCTCGCAGACCGTGTTGACCAGCTCGGAGCAGTCAGTAAAGTGGCCCTTGTCGTTGAGGGCCTCGCAATCCTGAACACGCCAATAGCCATCGGTGTGCGTGATGTAGTACTCGTGATCGTTGATCGACACGAAAGCGCGCGTCTTGGAACGCAGCAGCTTCAGAAATCCTTCGAAATCGGTCTCGACGACATCTCCAGCCTGGAACATGATGTTACCTCCTGGCCCGGCGCCACCACGGCGCATTGATAAACGTTGGTACTCCTTTAGTAAAACCTTTATCAGAGGTTATGCGTTCGTCATTTAGGCAAGTGGTAAAAAACCGCAGGGTAGACGGGATAAAACGTTTAACCATCCCATTTGTTTGTCACATTCTGAAGGTACTTTTATGCAAACCTACTTTCCCAATTGGAATCTATCCTTTTGGCCGGGCAATTGACCGTCTATCGTTTAAGCCCGGCGGGTATGAACGAGGCATCTGCAACGCCACCGCAAGGAGACACCATGGAGACTATCGAAGCACTCATTCACCGTCGCAGCTGCCGCAACTACAGCGATCGTCCCGTCGAGGCCGAAAAGCTTGCACGTATTATCGAAGCCGGCCAATATGCACCGAGCGGCATGGGCCGTCAGCCGGTGACGTTTGTCGCCGTCACTGACCCCGCGACCGTCGAGCGTCTCTCACAGCTCAACGCCCAGGTCATGGGCAGCAACAGCGACCCCTTCTATGGCGCCAAGACCGTTGTGGTGGTGCTGGTTGACCGCAGCGTGCCCACACATCTGGAAGACGGCTCGCTCGCCATGGGCAACTTGCTCAACGCCGCCTATGCACTGGGTGTCGATTCGTGCTGGATTCACCGCGCGCATGAGGTCTTTGACTCGCCCGAGGGCCTGGAGCTGCTGGCCAGCTGGGGCCTGCCCGCCAACGGCAGCCTGCGCGGTGTCGGTAACTGCATTCTTGGCTACGCCGAGGACACGCTGCCCGAGGCAAAGCCGCGCCGCGACAACGTGGTGTACGTTAGGTAGCGCAGGAGTGTCCTAAACTGCCGGCAGAAAAGGAACGTCCCCTTCTGCCGGCAAGCTATGTTGATATTTGAGTTGTCGTCGTTTCGTTCGTCTGGGCCGTTTCGGCTTCGCTGCCTTGTTCGTCCTCGTCCTTTTGCGCATCGGCGATGGTGGAGGCCGCCGCAACGATACCGCGCTGGGGCGCGACACCCGTCTGGGTCTGAGCGCCCTCGATAACTTCTGTGCCTGCATGCGCGAGCTCGGGCGATTTAAACATTGCGTCCAAGTTGGCGCCACCGCCGGCGTAGCCAAGCGCAGCGAGTGCGATGACGATCACTGCAACGGCGGCCACGATCGGCACGTAGCGATGCCAGCCGGCGGGATTGAGCCCGCTGCGGCGAGCCGCCCCGCGGCTGATGTAGCCGAGCGTTCCGTCGTGCTTGAGCTTTGAGCCCACCACGCGTTTGCGGCCCCACAGCGAGGACTCTGCCTGCATTGCCAAGCGGGCGCTTGCCGAAGGATAGCCGTATTTAGTGCGCTTGAACGAGCCATCAAACCCCGAGGCGTGTTTGCCCCACGTCACCGATGTCGTGCGTCGGTTAACCGGCGCGGCGCTCCGCCTTCTGCGGCTCGGTTTTGAAGTCTCAGCCATATGCCCTCGCACGCCGTAACCAAATCGAAACAATAACGCTTTGGACTGTAGCACACGCGTCGCGCGCGGTCACGGGCGCCTCGCTCAACGGTCATCGTCCTTCAGCAAGCGCCACAGCGTTGTACGGCTTATGCCCAGCACCTCCGCCGCACGGGTTCGGTTGCCGTGGAGATGGTCTACAACCAGATGCGCGATATCTCGCTCGGTATCGGCCAGCGGTCGCAGGATATACAGGTCACTTTCGAGTGTCGGGGCGCCAAAGGTTGCGGTCTTAATCACGTCCTCTTGGGCGAGCACTTCCTCCGCCACAGTGCGGTCCACCGTGCCCGCCCCCACCAATATATACAGTCGTTCCGAGACCTCGCGGAGCTGCAGATAATTGCGCGGCCAGCGGTAAGCATCGAGCGTCTTCGCCGCCGCGGCAGACAGCGTGGGCGCTGACGTCCCAAATGCGTCAGCGAGATATTCCAAATAGCGCGCAACCTTCTTCGACGCGGCTCCCTGCTCGGCGATTGCCGGCGCCACGCTCACCGCACAGGCGAAGCGCTCGGTCACAAAAGCGGCTTGATCACTTTCGCTGCCGCCCGGCATGTCATTCGCCGTCAGCACCACATGGCAGCGCGTCGCCAACGCGGTGTCGGCCATCGTGGAAACGAGCTCGCGAAGGCGTTGGGGACCAACCGCATTCCAGTCCTCAATGCAAAGGGTCAGCCCCGTTTGGAACAGCGGCGATTCGGCGCTTTTGAGCACATGGCGCCAACCGCGATCGGTGAGTTCATCGAGCGCGACGGAAACAAAGGGCTGACCGGCAAAAGGACCGTCCAGATAGAGGCGCTTGGCGATCTCGACCTGACCCGCTCCCAGCTCGCCCTCGAGCATAAGGGGCACACCGCGCGCGTAACTCTCGGCAACCGGCGCAGCCACCGAGGCCGCCCCCTCAACGATGCCGTACGCGCTCGATTCGTAGCGAGCCTCAACTTCGTCGGCGTTGAGCCACTCGATACCCGCATGCGCCGCGGCACCGCGCACCTCGCGGACCACGACGACCCAAAGGCCCCCGCCCTCTTTGTCGGTGGGGCGAACGGTCAGGCTCAGGCGCGCACCCGCACGTCCCATAACCAGACGCGCGCCGTCTCCTATACGGTCGAGGCGCTCAGCGACAAAAGCCGCCACATCCCGCTCGAGCGCCGCGTCATTCATGGTCGAGATCGCGACGTCCCCACGCGCATCGATTGCCAATGCCGAGGCCCCGGCAGCAGCCAGGGCCTCGGTCAAGATGTTCAGCTTGGCATCGCTATCCATTATTTGCCCCTGTCCGCAGCGACGTGCAGCCGCCGACGGTCGTACGACCGAGTGTTTCAAAATTGAACGATATTGCTCACCAAACACTATAGGGCAGAAAGCGCCGTCCTGCGAGTATAGGTGTTGCCCCGCATCGCCATCCTGGCGGGGCGATAAGAGCTCTTCGGGACTTATAAACCTGCGGACAAGCCATACCCGCAAGAGCTCCTATCGCTCCACCGTGAGAATGCGCTCGCCAGCACGCAGCACGCAAATAAGCTACTTCTCTACCAGATTCCCAGCACGTGTTGCATTCCCAAACTCATGCACGCAATGCCAATCCAGCAGCAAAAGCCCAATGCGATGGGCTTGCCGCCCTTTTTGACCAGCTCGACGATATCGGTATTAAAACCAATAGCCGCCATGGCCATCACGATAAAGAACTTTGACAGCTCCTTGATGGGCGCCGTGATGGACACAGGAAGCTGAAACACCGTGGTGATCACGCTCGCCAGCACAAAGAACAGCACGAACATGGGAAACGCGCGTTTAAGCGAGAACGTGCTTTTGGCGTCGCCGCCGGCCTTGCGCGCCAGATGCATCTGCCAGCATGCGAGAACCAACGTGATGGGAATAATGGCCAGCGTCCTGGTGAGCTTGACCACCGTGGCGCTCTCGAGCACATTGGCGCCGGGATGCATGCTGTCCCAAGCGCTCGCCGCAGCCGTTACGGACGAGGTGTCGTTGATGGCGGTACCGGCAAACAGGCCAAAGCCCTCGTTGGTCAGCCCGAGCATGCCGCCGAGCGTCGGAAACACGAGCGCCGCGATAACGTTAAACAGGAAGATGACCGAAATGGCCTGGGCAATCTCGCGATCGTCGGCATCGATGACGGGCGCGGTCGCAGCGATGGCCGAACCGCCGCAAATCGACGAACCCACACCCACAAGCGTCGCGATCTTACCCGGTACGTTCATGACGCGGCAGAGCACAAAGGCGATGACAAGCGAGGTCGAGATCGTCGCCACGATAATCGGCAGCGACTGGGCGCCCTTGGACAGAATCTGGGAGAGGTTCATGCCAAAGCCAAGCAGGATAACCGCATACTGCAAGACTTTTTTGGACGTATAGGTGACGCCGGCGGCGAGCTGTTCGCGACGCTTCCTGGGAAAGACGAGCGCCAGGACCATGCCAAAGAGGATGGCAAATACCGGACCGCCGACCACCTCAATTTGTTTGCCGAGCAACGTCGCGGGAATGGCAATGATCAGGCAGAACAAGACGCCTTTCCAGCGCTCGCGAACGATATTTGCCAGTTGCATATGGGATTCCTTCTTTCTATTTCACGTTTGCGACGGCTTATGATACGGCAACATTGAGCGCAGCCTTGCGCAAACACAGACTAAGATGCCGCAATAGTTCTCAGGCAACAGCCGAATTGCCCACCGCGGAGAGCTGATTCGCGGCATAATTAACAACTGACATATGAGTTTGATAGAACAGTTGCGAGGCGCTATGGAAGAATCGATGCACGTCGGCGAGCAGGAAACGAGCCTACAGGACCAGACCTACCACACCATTCGACGCAAAATCGTCTACCTGGACTACAAGCCGGGCGAAAAGCTGGGCGTCAAGCAACTTTGCGACGACCTAGATATGGGGCGCACCCCTGTGCGCGAGGCTTTGGTTCGTTTGGCGCAGGAAGGCCTGGTGCGCACCGTGCCCCAGAGCGGTACCTACGTCTCGCCCATCAACCTCACCCTTGCCGAGAGTGCCTGTTACATCCGCGAGCATCTGGAAAAGCAGGTGATTGTGGAGTGCTGTGCGCGCGCCACGTCGGCCGGCATCGAGCAGCTCGACCGCGCCATCGTGCTGCAGGAAAAGGCCATGGCCGAAGAGGATCGCATCGGCTTCTTTTTGAGCGACAACCTCATGCATCACATGATTTTTAGCATCGCATGTCGCAGCACCGTGTGGTCGTGGCTCGAAGAGACCAATGCCGACTTGGAGCGCTTCCGCTGGCTGCGCGCCGCCACGCAGGTTCTCGACAATCAGGACATCGTGAACGAGCACAAGCAGATTCGCCGCGCTATCGCCGGTCGCGACCCCATCGAAGCGAGCTTTTTGGTCAGCAAGCACCTGCATATGATGTTCCGCAACCAGACCGAGGTTCTGGACCAGTTCCCCGAGTACTTCGAGACCAGCAAGCTCCGCTAACCTGCCAAATAGGGACAGGTTCATTTTGGCAGGTTTTATCTGGGCAAATGAAACAAGGCCCGGCTCCGCTGCAACGGAGCCGGGCCTTGGTCGCCAGAATGGCGGAACCAACTACTCCACGGTAACGCTCTTTGCCAGGTTGCGGGGCTGGTCGACGTCGCAGCCGCGCAGGATGGCAACCTCGCGGGCGAGCAGCTGCAGCGGGACGCTCGCCGTGATGGGGCTGAACACGTCGCGGACGGCCGGCACGCGAATGATGCAGTCGGCAATCTTGTTGATTTCCTCGTCGCCCTCGGTAGCAACGACGATGACCTTGGCGCCGCGCGCCTTGCACTCCATGAGGTTCGACACGGTCTTGTCGTAGGTGGCACTCTTGGTGGCCACGGCGATGACAGGGAAGCCCGGGTCGATCAAGGCAATGGGGCCGTGCTTCATCTCGCCGGCGGCGTAGGCCTCGGCGTGCAGGTAGCTGACCTCTTTGAGCTTGAGCGCGCCCTCGTAGGAAATAGCGGCACCCATGCCACGGCCCACGAACAGCGCCGACTGCGCGTCCTTGCACAGCAGGGCGGCCTCATGAACGGCCTCGGTTTGGGTATCCAAAATCCACTGGATCTGCTCGGCCGTATCGGAAAGCTCGCGGAACAGCATGCGCGCCTGCTTGGTGGTCAAGCGGTACTTGACCTGCGCCAGCAGCAGGGCCAAAAGCGTAAGGCTCACGACCTGGCCGATGAAGCTCTTGGTCGAGGCGACCGCGATCTCCTTGTTGGCCTTGGTGTAGATGACGCCGTCGCTCTCACGCGCCACGGGGCTGCCCACCACGTTGGTGATGCCGAAGACCTTGGCACCCTTGATGCGCGCGTCGCGAATGGCGGCAAGGGTATCGGCCGTCTCGCCCGACTGGGACACGGCCACGACGAGCGTCGTCGGCGTGATGATGGGGTTGCGATAGCGGAACTCGCTGGCCGCCTCCACCTCGGTGGGGATGCGAGCCCAGCCCTCAATGAGATTCTTGGCAATGAGGCCAGCGTGATAGCTGGTGCCGCAAGCGATCACGTAGACGCGGTCGATGTCGTTGAGTTCCTCGAGCGAAAGGCCCAGCTCGTCGATGTCGAGCTCGCCGGCCGGCGTCATACGACCAACCAGCGTGTCGCGCACAACGCGCGGCTGCTCGTGAATCTCCTTGAGCATAAAGTCGGGATAACCGCCCTTTTCTGCCATGTCCAGGTCCCAGTCGATGTGGGTGACCTTGGGCTCGATAACGTTGCCGGCCTCGTCGGTGTACTCGACGCCTGCGGGCGTGAGCTTGGCAAACTGACCGTCCTCGAGCACCACGACATCGCGGGTGGCGTCGATGAGCGCGATGACATCGGAAGCAACATAGGAGCCGGTTTCGCCCACACCGACTACGATCGGGGAATCCTTGCGGGCCACGGCGATCACGCCGGGCTCGTCAGCGCACACGGCGGCCAGACCATAGGCACCGACCACGTGGGTGCAAGCCTCGCGCACGGAGGCCATCAGGTCGTGCGTCTCGGCATAGGCCTCTTCGATCAGATGCGCGAAGACCTCGGTATCGGTCTCGCTCTTAAAGTGGTGGCCGCGACCCTCCAACTCTTCGCGCAGCTCGGCGAAGTTCTCGATGATGCCGTTGTGGACGATGGCGATACGACCGTCGCAGCTGGTGTGGGGGTGAGCGTTAACGACGGAGGGCTTGCCGTGGGTGGCCCAACGGGTGTGGCCGATACCGCAGGTAGCGTCGCTGTCGATATTGGAAAGCTCGCTCTCCAAGCCCGCGACCTTACCCACGCGGCGGATGACATCGAGGTGCGCCGCGGCGCCCTCGCCCACCTCGAGCGCGACGCCCGAGGAGTCATAGCCGCGATACTCCATACGCTTGAGGCCCGTGACCAGGATGTTCTTTGCAATATCAGAGCCGGTGTAGCCGACAATTCCGCACATAGGATAAATCCCTTCGTCCGCTTGACTGCAAAACGTCCACCCACAGGGGGCGCTGAGACGCATAACGTTCGAGTATTGTACTCACGCAAACGCAAGCTGATATACCAGAGGTGGTATCTCAACTTAGATACCACTCGATGCACACACGTCCAGCCGGTCCAAACCACCACAAAGGTACCTGCCCCCTTCGTGGTGGTCGCGCTGGCAACGGCGTTTCCCCAGATAAACCTGCCAAAATAAACCTGTCCCTTTTTGGTAGGTTTGGGATGCTACAATCTGGCTTGTACTTGAAACGCATCAAAGGGGCCGCTATGGCAAAGGTTAAAATCAGCGACGTCGCGCGCGAAGCCGGGGTTTCGTTGGGCACGGTTTCCAACGCACTCAACCATCCCGAAAAGCTGCGCCCCGAGACCCTCAAGCTCATAAATGAAACCATCAATCGACTGGGCTACCTGCCCAACCAAAGCGCTCGTCAGCTCGCGGGCGGCGCCACCAAGTCCTTTGGCCTGGTGCTCCCCCGTCTCGATCACGGCTTTTCGCTCCAAATCGCCAGCGGCGCCCACAACGAGGCCCGCAAGCACGGCTACGACTTGCTCATCGCCAACGCCGATAACGACGATATTCTCGAGGACCATTACCTGCGCTACTTTATGGGCACCCAGATGTCCGGCGTCATGGTTCAGCCCATGGCATCCCCCGACTGGCACCCCGCCATGACCAAGATGCCCGTGCCGATCGTCCATCTGGACATCCATTGCTCCGAGCCCGGCTACTACGTAGCGGCCGACAATGAGGCCCAGGGTCGCATCATTGCCGAACTTGCCATCGCCCGCGGCGCGCACCATATTGTCGTCGTCGGCCGAGCAGCATTTATGCAACTCACCCTGCGCGTCCTTGGCATTCATAAGGCGCTCGCCCTGCACCCCGATATCAAGATCGAAGTCATCGACGCCGGCGAATGGAATACCGCTGCCGACGGCTACGGCATCGGTGCCCAAATCGCCGAGCGCCCCGCGGACGAACGTCCCGATTTTGTCGTCGGCCTGACCGACGTGCTGGCCTCGGGCGTTATCTCGGCATTGGTCGACAAAGGCATCTCCGTCCCCGAGCAGGTTCGCGTGGCCGGATGCGACGGCAACCCGCTCGCTTGGAGCGGATCGGTCCCACTCACTACGGTAGCGCCCCCGGGCTACGAGATTGGCCGCAAGGGTGTCCAACTGCTGATGGAGCAAATCGAGAACAAGGCCCCGGCAAAGATCAAGCATATCCGTGTCGGCTCCGCAGTGCGTACCGTCACCGCAGTCGCCGCCGAGGATATCAACCGCCAAGAACTGGTACGTCCGTTCCTGCTGGAACGCGCCAGCACCCGGGCAAGCAGCCAGACCGACGCCACGGCCATCAACCTCGGCGCGTATCTATAGCACGCCCGCAAGTATGCTAAGTCGCCGCTCAAGCAAAAGAGGCCCGACCATTGCCGGACCCCTTTTGTTTAAGCGCAAACGTAAGCAATTGCTCGTTTCAACGCCGCAATTGTCTAGCGCACGGCCTTGACCGCCGCCGCCAGATCGAACAGCGTATCGAGCACGGCCTCGCAGCCATCCACCACGTCCTGCGGCAGCGGCACGATATCGGGGACGGCAAAGACATGGCAGCCGGCCGTAATGCCCGAGACGCAGCCGTTGCGCGAATCCTCGACCACGGCACATTCCTCGGGAGCAAAGCCCGCGCGCTCGCAGGCGAGCAGATACATCTCGGGGTCGGGCTTGCCGTGCACGACGTCCTCGCCACACGTTACCGTTTCAAACTTGTCAAAGAGGCCAACCATCTTAAGGTTGCGCTCGGCCGTAACGAGGCGCGACGACGTCGCTAGACCAACGTGATAGCCCGCAGCCAGCAGCTCGTCTAGGCACTCGGCGGCGCCGGCCTTAAGTTCCAGTTCGGTCTTGACCATCTCGTCGCGAATCTCCTTGTGGCGGACATAGACCGCCTCGGTGGTTTCGTGGCTGCCGTAATGCTCATCAAGGATGTCCATGACATCGGGCAGCGTGCGGCCGATAAACTGATGGATCAGCGCTTCATCAATCGCGAGCCCCAGCTCAGCGGCGCCTGCCTTCCAGGCCTTAATCCCCAAACGCTCGGTATCGACCAGCGTTCCATCCATGTCAAAAATAACAGCCTTGATCATATCGGTCCCCCATCGACTCTCGCTGTCGCGTTGCTGCAACTCTACCGCATTTGGCAACTTGTATATAACGTATATACCATATTGCACTTTCGTTACACAGATAGAAGTCTTATGGCAAGTAACGCATTAGGATTATAGTTTTCGATCGAGTACTCAACGATAAGGACCGTTTCATGATTTTAGACACCACGGCACCCGCAGAGGAGCTTCAAGACAAGCTATCGGCGCTCGAACAGCTGCTTTTGGCATACGGGCGCGTGGCTATCGGGTTTTCCGGCGGCGTTGACAGCAGCTTTTTGGCCGCCGTATGCGCCCGCATCATGCCTACCAATACCCTCCTCGTCCATCTCACCACGCCGCTCATCGGCACGCCCGAGCAGGCTTCGTTTGAGCAGTCCGTTGATGGACAAGCCAATGAAGGGGCGCATTTTAAGCTCCCCGTGCTCAATCTTTCGGTCGATCAGTTGCAGCTCCCCCAAGTAGCCTGCAACGATGCCAATCGCTGCTACCACTGCAAGCACGCTGGCTTTACCGCCATCGTCAACCACGCCAAGTCGCTCGGCTTTCCCACCGTCATCGATGGCAGCAATGCAAGCGATCGCGGTGACTACCGCCCCGGCATGCGTGCGGCAGAAGAGCTCGGCGTACGCTCACCCCTTATGGAGGTCGGCTTTACCAAGGACGAAGAGCGCGAGCTGCTGCGCGCATGGGGTTATCCCGTTTGGAACCTGCCGGCGGGAGCATGTCTTGCCACGCGCGTCCCCACGGGCGAGGAGCTTACGCGCGAGAAGGTCTCCCTGATTCGCGCCTGCGAGGATTACCTGCACGATCTTGATCTGGCACAGGTACGCGCGCGCCTGGTCGGCGGCTGCATGCATATCGAGGCCGCACCCGCAGATGTCGCCAAGATTGCCACCCTCGGCGGTGCCGCCGTCGACGACAAGGGCAAGACCCCGCTGCCCGCCGTTATCAAGTCCGCGCTGCGCGAACTGGGCTGCGACCATATCTCCCCCGAGGTCACCCCCTACATTCACGGCAACATGAATCTTTAAGTTACGCCGTTTTACAAACGGCGTAACCGCTCGGCGCTGCGCAGGCCCCGGGCACGGCAATCTGACGCTCAACTTCACGGGCGCGACCAAAAGGTCAGCGCCCGCTTGTTTCACGTCACCTTACCGCACCCGGAGCCCGCTCGCTCGCATATGCTCAACCTGCACTGCGTTAACTGACCTGCCAAAAAGGAACAGGTTTATTTTGGCAGGTTTTATCTGGGGAAATATCGCGAGGCAGTCGCTCCCCTAGCACCCATCAAACTTCGAGAGACGATAGAGGGGCAATTCGGCTGCATCTACTTCTTCCGATAGCGGCGGTTGCGGCTCGTCGATGAACCCATTACTTCGATGAGCCCTTTATCCGTCATTTTTGGCAGATGGTAGCTGACGGACGAATTTTGGCATTCCGTCTCTCTAAAACAAGGCGCTCATCTCTCTAACCAACCTTCTCTTTAGAGAGACATTTAGCGAGATGAGCGCGACCTCTCTAATCATGGGCTCCACTCTTTAAGGTGCACACTTCCTAACCGTGCCCTAAGTTGCGGTGAAATAGTCCCCGATTAACCTGCCAAAAAGGGACAGGTTTATTTTGGCAGGTTTTATCTGGGGAAACGCAAATAGGGCCGTGACACCCATACGGCGTCGCGGCCCTTTTCCTTGGAGAAGGATCAATTGATTGAACGGGATGACCGTTCTAGTCTTCGAGTCCGCTATTGATGAGCTCCGCAATCTCAACGGGATCGGTGCTCGCGCGCACCTTGTCACGGAAGCCGGCGTCCATCAGCATCACGGCAGCCTTGGAGAGCAAGCGCAGGTGCGTGGTTCCTGCCTCGCCGGCAGGCACGTACAGCGCGAGCGCAACATCGACGGGCACACCATCGAAGCTCGGCCATTCAACGGGCTCGACCAGCTTAAGCACGGCAACGCCCGGCGTGTGGATAGCATCGCTTTTGGCATGTGGAACGGCAAAACCGGCGACAAGGCCAGTCTCGGCCTCGTTCTCGCGAGCCATGAAGGCAGTCTCTACGGCAGATGCGTCGTCAGCAAAGCCGAGCTCGACGGCCTGATCGGACAAATAATGCAGGGCATCCTCGCGCGAGGCGGCGGTATACCCTATCGTCACTTGGTTGGCAGATACAAATCCCATGGAAACCTTCCTTACAACACAGACCTGACCGCAGCTTCGATGCCGTCGGCGTCCAAACCGTACTTGTGCAGCAAATCGACCGCAGGGCCGGACTCGCCATACACATCGCGCACGCCGACGCGACGCATCGGCACCGGATACTGCTCCGCTAGCACCGAGGCAACGGCCTCGCCAAGACCGCCGATAATCGAATGCTCCTCGGCAGTGACCACGCGACCGGTCTTCTTGGCGCTGGCTACAACCAGACGTTCGTCGAGCGGCTTGATCGTATGCATGTTGATGACCTCGGCATCGATGCCATCGGCAGCGAGCGCCTCGGCAGCCTCAAGCGCCTCGGCGACCATAAGGCCACAAGCGATGATGGTCACATCGGACCCCTCGCGCACGACCACGCCGCGACCAATCTTGAACTCATAGTCCTCGCAGTCGTTGATGACCGGTGTTGCCAGGCGGCCGAAGCGCATGTAAACCGGGCCCTCAAACTCATAGGCGGCGCGCACACAGGCACGAGCCTCGACGTCGTCGGCGGGAACGACCACCGTCATACCCGGAATCGTGCGCATGAGTGCGATATCCTCGCAGCACTGGTGCGTGGCGCCGTCCTCGCCCACCGAAATGCCGGCATGAGTAGCGCCAATCTTGACGTTGAGGTGCGGGTAGCCGATGGAATTGCGGACCTGCTCGTAGGCGCGACCGGCGGCAAACATCGCAAAGGTGCTCGCAAAAGCAACGCGGCCCGTGGTCGCGATGCCGGCGGCAAGACCCATCAGGTTGCTCTCGGCAATGCCGGCGTCGTAGAAGCGCTCAGGGTGCGCAGCCTTAAACTTACCGGTCTGCGTGGCGGCGGCCAGGTCGGCATCGAGAACCACAAAGTCATCGCGCTCATTGCCCAGCTCGACAAGTGCCTCGCCATAGCTAACGCGCGTGGCGACTTTCTTGACGTCTGCCATTAGAGCTCCTCCCCTGCTGCTGCGAGCTCGGCCATGGCCTGCTCAAACTGTTCATCGTTGGGTGCCTTGCCGTGCCAGCCCACCTGGTTTTCCATAAAGGAGACGCCCTTGCCCTTCACCGTCTCGGCGATAATGGCCACGG
Organism: Collinsella aerofaciens; assembly: GCA_905213325.1. GTDB lineage: Bacteria > Actinomycetota > Coriobacteriia > Coriobacteriales > Coriobacteriaceae > Collinsella > Collinsella aerofaciens_AG. The sequence goes on along the minus strand of CAJMHW010000022.1, from coordinate 22,589 downwards.
GCGAGTCGCTCACTTTGCGGGCCTCGGCAAAGGCGGCGGCAATCTGCGCCATGTCGTTACCGTCGGCGAGCTCGATCACATGCCACTTAAAGGCGCGGAACTTGTCAGCGAGCGGCATGGCCGAGTTGACTTCATCGATCGTGCCGTCAATCTGCAAGCCGTTGTGGTCGACGACGGCAACAAGATTGTCGAGCGCATGGTTGCCGGCGAACATGGCCGCCTCCCACACCTGGCCTTCCTCGCACTCACCGTCGCCCAGCAACGTGTAGACACGGTAGCCGTCGCCCCAGTGCTTAGCGGCAAGCGCCATTCCAACTGCAGCAGAGATGCCCTGACCGAGCGATCCGGTGGACATATCGATGCCAGGGGCGTCGTTCATGTTGGGATGGCCCTGCAGTCGGCTGCCAATATGACGGAGCGTCTCGAGCTCTTCGACGGGAAAATAGCCGCGATTTGCCAACACCGAATACAGGCCCGGCGCCGCGTGACCCTTGGAGAGCACAAAGCGATCGCGATCGGCCTTGTGAGGGTCGGCAGGATCGATATTCATTTCCTCAAAGTACAGATACGTCATGATGTCGGCAGCACCGAGCGATCCACCCGGGTGTCCCGACTTGGCCGCGTGAACCGCAGTCACGACACCCTTCCTGACCTCATTGGCGACCTTCGCCAGCTCCTGGTTGGTCATACGAATTCCTCTCTTGAGAACAACCCCGGCACCGGATGACGCGATGCCGGGGCAATCCACTCGTTAAGCCTGAGCGACGACCTTCTGCCAGTCAGCCTCAAAAGAGGCGAGGCCCTGGTCGGTCAGCGGATGATGCAGGCACTTCTTGAGAGCGGCCATGGGCACGGTCGCAATATCGGCACCGAGTAGCGCGGCCTGGGTCACGTGGTTGGGCGTACGAACCGAGGCGGTGATGATCTCGACGGTGTCGTCGACGTTCTTGCCCGTCCAGTCGTAGTTCTTAATGCAGGTCACGACGTTGTCGAGCTGCGAGATACCGTCCTCGGCGATGTCATCGAAACGACCGACAAACGGGCTGATGTAGCGAGCACCGGCATTGGCGGCCATAAGGGCCTGCGTCGGCGAGAAGACGAGCGTCATGTTGACGCGCACGCCAGCATCGGCCAGTGCACGGCAGGCGGCAAGGCCGGCCTCGCACACGGGAAGCTTGACCACGATGTTGGGGGCGAGGGCGGCAAGGCGCTTGCCCTCCTCGATCATACCCTCGGCAGTGGTAGCGGTAGACTCGGCGGAAACGGGCAGGCCCTCGCAGAGCTCGGCAATCTTGAGCATATGCGGCTCAAAGTCGGCAAGCTTGCCGCCGGTCTTGGCGTACAGGGACGGGTTGGTGGTAACACCGGCCAGGCAGCCCCAGCTCTTGGCCTCGGCGATCTCGTCCAGATTGGCAGTATCGATAAAGAACTTCATGGTGCAAACTCCTTCGAAGGAATCCAAAACTCAAAAAATAGGACAAAGGGGATGTCCCTTTGTCCTATGTGCCGGGCCTGCGGCTGGGACATGCCCCAGGCCCGGCGTCGTGTAGGAAAAGCTACTTAGTCCTCGAGAGCCTTCTCGATGCGGCTCGTGACGCCCTTGAGGTTAAGACCGACGACGTACTGCTTGATCGGGCGCTTGATGTGCTCGATCACAAAGCGCTTGCCGTCGATGTCCTGGGCAGCGAGGTTGCGATAGAGCTTCTCGACCTGCTCCTTGACCTCGGGATCGTTGAACGCATAGTGGCCGGAGACATCCAGGATCTTCAGGCTGAGCTCATCGTCGGCAAGGATGTCATCGACCTGCAGGTTGACGTCGTCGCCAGTCATCCACTTGCGCCAGCGCTCGGTCTTGATAGCCTTGACCAGCAGCGTGTGATACAGGTCGGAGGGGTCATCGCACAGACCGTTGTCGACCAGGATCTGCTCGGTGGCGCAGAGCTTGAGGTAGGCGCGGGTCTCCTCGGTGCCATACTGCGGAGCGACGTTGGAGGCGGTCACGTGTGCCGGGATGTGCTCGAGCAGCGTCGCGTCGTCCAGATAGTCGGCGTTGTGCTCCTTCAGGCCCACGCCATAGCGCTTGGCCATATCGGCAAGCTCGCGGGCGTTCTTGAAGTTGTAGTGACCGACCTGCTCCGTCCAGCGGGTAAGGGTGCCGGTCTGGCCGACGATAAAGGTGGGCATGGGGCAGCCGCGCTTCTCGAGCTCGGGCTGCAGCTGAGAAATGAACTCCTCGTACTTATCGGTAGAGGTCAAGCCGCCATTGGTCTCCTCGGTACCGACCTCATAGGCGACCTCGGGCAGGTTATGCTCGCGACGGTACTGCTCAAGGTAGTCGATAAGATCGATCGTGCGGCGAAGCACCACGTCGAGCGGAATAACCTTGCCGATCTGATAGGGGTCCTTGGTGGGGTCGACCATCAGCAGGTCAAAGCCCGCCTCCATGTCGGCGACGAAGGACTTGCGGGCGAGCTCCATGGCCTCGTCCTCGGGCAGGTGGGCGTTACGCTCCTCGTCGCGCTGCCACGGACCGCCGTGATCGCGGCACAGGTAGTACGGACCGGTGTAACCCACCTCGTCGGCAACCTTCTTGATGTCGGCGGCAAAGCGCGTCTGGTCCCAACCGTTGACGTAGCCGGCGCCCATCTCGTCCATATCGACCTGGTTGCGGCTGGCGATAAACATGGGCGGGAAATCCTCGTCCTTGGCAAGCTCGAACACGGCCTGAATCAGGTTGGGGCTCATGGGGCCAATGCCGACCATGGTTGCGTGATCGCCGCTATCCTGCAGCTTGAGCATGCCCTGAACGGCCTGACGGATGGTGAGGTTGGACATTTTGTTCTCCTTCTCCAGAGGATTTTTGACAAAAGTTCCCTGGGACCCAGATGTGGGCCCTATCAGTACGGATGGATTTTGTTGTGTAGGGGCGGTTGTGCGGAGTCAAATCCATCCCTCCGCACAACCGGAGTCCTTAAAGGTTTACTTGGCCTGCTTATCGAGCGTGGGCTTCATGGCAATCAGGATTGCAGCGGCGACCACGGCGCCAATCACGATGTCCAGGCAGAACAGCGCGACGTTGTTGGTGGCAAGGGCGACGATAAAGCCACCGTGCGGGACGTAGCAGTCGATGCCCTGGAAGGCGGCAAGTGCCGCACCCACGGCAGAGCCGATGCAAATGCCGGGCAGGGTGTGACCGAGGTCCTTGACCGCGAAGGGGATAGCGCCCTCGGTAATACCGATGCAGCCCATGAACAGCGCGGAGATGCCCATCTGGCGGTCAGCGTCATCGAACTTGTTCTTGGCGATGAGCGCAGCGAGGCCACAGGCGATCGGGGGAACGGCGACGGCGACGCGGAACATACCGTTAGGACCGTAGATACCGGAGGCCATGATGGCCATGGTGAAGGTCGAGGCGGTCTTGTTGATGGGGCCACCCATATCGAAGGCGGTCATAACGCCAATGACCAGACCCAGGACAACTGCGGAACCGCCCTGCAGGCTGCCGAGCACGCCGGTGAGCCAGTCCATCACAAAGCCAAGCGGCGTGGCCAGGATGTAGATATAGGCCATGCCCAGGACAAGCGAGGTCAGAATCGGGATGATCAGGATGGGCATGATGGTCTGGATGGTGTTGTTGACCTTCCAGGTCTTCATCCAGCGGACAAAGTAGCCGCAGATGACCGCCATGATCATGGCGCCCAAGAAGCCGGTCGAAACGCTGTTGCCGTTAGGGGTAACGACTGCGTTATTGACCAGGTAGCCCAGGACAAAACCGGGGGCGAGCGCGGGCTTGCCGGCCATCGAGTAGGAGATGTATGCCGCAAGCACCGGGATCATCATGGAGATGCCGGCCATGCCGATGGTGTTAAGGCTCACCATCAGCGGGTTCGTAACCTCCATGCCGTTGGCGCCGGCGGTACCGGATGCCAGCGAGAAGGCAAGAAACACGCCGCCGATAACGACGATGGGGATAAAATAGGAAACGCCGGTATTGAATGCATTGAGCAGCGTCTTGCCAGGATCGGCAAAGATAGACTGCTTGGACGCCGGTGTCGGGGCCTGCGGGGCAGCGGAGACGGCCTTCTTCTCTGCCTTGGCCTCGGCCTTGGGCGCGTCAACGGCGCCACCCGTCGCCTTGATGATCTCAATGGCCTGGTCGATGATCTTTACCGGATCGGCGATTACATCAGAGGTGCCGACCTTCAGGAACTTGCCCTCGGCCATCTTCTGCTCAAAACGGTCCTCGTTCTCGACACCCACGTCGACGGACTCCAGGACCAGGTCGGCGGAGTCCACGTCTTCCTGCGTGAGCTCATTCTCGATACCCAGGCCACCCTGAGCCTCGACCTTGCACTCGATGCCACGGGCGGCGCATTCATCCTGAATCGCCTTCTGGGCCATATACGTGTGGGCGATACCCACAGTACAGGCGGCAACGCCTACGATCTTCATTGCTTCCCTCTTTTCATAGAGTTGCGTGCGCAAGACACCGTTTGCGGAGGCCTCCGGAGCATCCCCTGCCGTTTGGACTTGCTGTCTTTTCGACAAGAACAATATAGGTGCTCGTTTTTCTTAATGCCAGCTTATTTCGGTAAACGCGCAGGTCAGAGCGTTGGTTATGCGATTTAGTTATGCGTTTAACCAAAAATGAATCCTGCGATTTTGCCCTCGATTTCAAAAGTCAAGAAGTATTTGATTTTCTCGGTAGACGGCAGATGCGCATGCCGGTCACAAATTTCGACCCCACCCGTATGCCGCATTTGTTGCATACTCATATGAAAGGAAAAAGCCGCTCACCGAAGCGTATCCTTCACCAAGACTCAAAGTCATCATGTTGGAAAATGCTCATCTGTCGGAAGGAGTCGCTGTGGCAAAACAGCGCGTTACGATCGCAGACGTCGCTCGAGAGGCGGGAACCTCGACGGCAAGCGTCTCGTATTACCTCAACGACAAACGAGAAAAGCTTAGCGAGAAGACGCAGAACAAAATCGCGCGCGTCATTAAGGAACTCGGATACGTTCCCAACGCCCAAGCGCAGACGCTCACCGGCAAGCAAACCCACGTCATTGCCATCATCATTTTGGATAACACCAACAAATGGGCGGGGCTCGTTCTCAATGGCATGGAGCAGGTCATGCTCCCCGCGGGCTACCAGACGGTCGTTTGCACGAGCAACTTTAACCCCGAGACCGAGCTCATGTACGTCGACAAGATGCTCTCGCTGGGCGTCGATGGCTTTATCATCCAGCCCACGGCAAACTTCAAAGCCGTGCATGACCGCATTAGACGCGCCGGCAAGCCGGTCGTCTTTTTCGATGCGGCCATCTATAGCCCAGGTACCAGCTGGATCAAAACCAACCTTTACGACGGCGTGTACAACGCCACACAGGCACTCCTCGACGCCGGCTACGAAGATTTCTTTTCCATTGCCGCCAACATGACCGAAATGCGCACCCGCATGGAGCGTTTTCAGGGGTATGCCGAGGCGCTGGCAGCGAACGGGCAGCTCTACAAAGCGATTCCCATCGATCACAACAAGCCGTCAATCAACGAGCTCACTGAATACTTTAAATTCAAGTTCAATCCCGCCAAGCGAACCCTTATCTTCGTGCAAAATCAGTGGGCACTTCCCCGTGTCTACAAGGCCCTCCAGCCAATGGCCCATCTGCTTCCGCAGCAAATCGGCCTTTTGGGACTCAACTGCGAAGACTGGACTAATCTCACCACACCGACCGTCTCCACCATCATCGAGCCCGTCGACCAAGAAGGTCGCGAAGCAGCCGAGATGCTGCTCGCCCTACTTGACGGAAGCAGCGAACCCGGCGAGCAGCGCATTCTCGAGTGCAAGCTCAACTGGCTCGACTCCACCTCGATCTAGACCGCGGGACAAATGAATCAGTAGCGTTTGTCTCAAATCTTAAGTATTTGTTCGACAGAACGGCCCTTGCCGGCTCCTGCTAGACTGGTAGATTCCCAACCGTCCATCCAGGAGCCTCAATGTCGCGCAAGCCCGCCTACAAGCAAGCACTTTCCATCGGCACCGCCGTGGTGCTGGGGTTTGCGCTGTTTACGGGATCGCTCGACGGAGCGCCCAAGTTGCTGTCGCCGCAAGGCGATGAGCAGGCGGCGGCTCTGGCCGAAAAACAAAACGAGAGTCCCAGCCGCACCGACGACGAGGCAGACCTGGTCGCTCGGCTCGAATCGGGAACGGCGAGCGCGGCGGACCCTCAAAACAGCCAGGACTCCGGCGATGGCTCCGATTCCGCCGCGACCGACACCGATGACGACGTTTCCGCGGGCAGTGCCGCCACCCCCATCGACGAGGTCGAAAACCCCGACCTCAACCGCGCCCGCGGTGTTTATCTCAGCAGCATTCCCGACTACGCCGGCAACCCCTACGTTGCCCTTCGCGCCGACAGCACGCACCCGCTCGGCACGCCGTCATTCACACTCGATGAATACGATCGCGCCACCGAAGAGGGCTGCTTTAAGAAATTCTCCAAGCTCGACAGCCTGGGTCGCACTCGCAAGGCGCTCGCCTGTGTAGGCCCCGAGTCGCTCGGACAGGGAAAGCGCGGCGATATCTCGCGCATCCATCCTGCCGGTTGGCACCAGCAGCGCTACGACTTTATTCCGGGCCAGAGCCTCTACAACCGCTGCCACCTTATCGCCTGGTCGCTCTGCGGCGAAAACGCCAACCGCAAGAATCTCCTCACCGGCACGCGCTATCTCAACGAGACGGGCATGCTGCCGTTTGAAGAGCAGATTCTCAACTATATTCGCGATACGGGCAACCATGTGCTCTACCGCGTCACGCCTATGTATAACGAAGAGGAACTTGTCTGCCGTGGCATGCGCCTTGAGGCGCAATCGGTCGAGGACCACGGCAAGACCCTCTGCTTCCACGTATATTGCTACAACCTGCAGCCGCACGTGCAGATCGACTACACCACCGGCCGCAATCAGGCCTCGGGAGACTAGGACCGACCAAGCTGCCCCAAAGCCTAAATGATCCGTTTTCCTCCGTCCCCAAGGAATCAAAAAGAGCCGCCCCGGTTACCCAGGGCGGCCCTTTCGTCAGCACCTACATTGCAGACAAAATCACGTGCTACTTGGCGCGGCCCTCCTCATAGCGCTCGACCAGCTTGGCCTGAACGTCATAAGGCACCTGCTCATAGCCTGCGGGCTTCATGGTAAAGTCACCCGTGCCGCGCGTGATAGAGCGCAGGCGCGTCGAATAATCCGTCAGCTCTGCCAGCGGCGCCTGGGCAATAACCACGGTATCGCCGCGCTCATCGGTCTCCATGCCCGTCACGCGACCGCGCGATGCCGAGATGTCGCCCATCACAGCGCCGGCGTAGCTCTCGGGGATGGTCACCGTAATTTCCTCAATGGGCTCCAGCACCACCGGGTCGGCATCGGCACATGCCTTGCGCAGGCCGATGCGAGCTGCCGCGCGGAACGCCATCTCGTTGGAGTCGACGCTGTGATACGAGCCGTCGTACACAGCCACGCGAATGCCCGTGAGCGGGTAGCCGGCAATGATGCCGTCCTTCATGGTCTCCTGGACACCCTTGTCCACGGCGGGGATCAGCGAGCGCGGAATACGGCCGCCCACGACCTCGTCCACAAACTCATAGCCATCGCTCGTGCCGTCGGGCCCAATGAGCGGCTCCACGCGCAGCCAGCAGTCGCCGTACTGACCGGCGCCGCCGGTCTGCTTCTTATGGCGGCCCTGGGCACTTGCCGTACGGCGAATGGTCTCGCGATACGGAATGCGGATCGGCACGCTCTTGGCCACGACTTTGGTGCGATCCTCCAAACGGTTGAGCAGCACCGAAACCTGCGCCTCACCAACGGCGGAGATAATGGTCTGGCCGGTCTCCTCGTCGCGGTCGATGCTCATGGTCGGATCGGCCTTGCAGGCCTTCTCGATAAACGTGTAGAGCTTCTCTTCGTCGCCGCGATTCTCGGCCTCGATGGCAATGCGGTACTGCGAGTTGGGGAACTTAAACGCCGCGGCCTCGACCTTACCGGTAATCGAGAGCGTGTCGCCCGTCTCGGCAGCCAGCTTGGGCGCCACGATGATGTCGCCGGCATAGGCGTGACCGACCTCGGTCATATCGCGGCCGCACATCACATACAGGTGAGCCAGACGGTCGCCCTTGCGGGTACGCGCGTTGATCAGCTCAAGACCCGGCTCAAGCGTACCCGTCAGCACCTTGATAAAGCTGATGCGACCCTGCTGCGGATCGGCCAGGGTCTTAAACACAAACGCCACCGGACGGTCATCGTCGCTCGAGATTTTGAGCGAATCACCGTCGATGAGCGGCATCTCGCCGTAGTCGGTCGGCGCCGGAAAGTACGTCGCGATGTCGTCCATCAGCGAGTTGACGCCCTGCTCCTTAATGCAATCGCCCGCAAAGACCGGCACAAAGATGCGCTCGGCGATCGCCTTCGACAGCAGGCCCTCAAGCTCCTCCTGCGTCAGCGTCTCCTCGCCTTCCAGGTACTTCATCATCAGCTCATCGTCGGCCTCGGCCACCAACTCGCACAGATGGTCATGGGCCTCCTCGGCCTGGGCACGATACTCCTCGGGAATCTCCGACTCAACGGCTTCGGTGCCGTTGCAATGGCGCGCCTTCATGCGCACCAGGTCGATGATGCCGTCAAAGTCCTCGCCCTCGCCCCAGGGAAGGGTCACGGCGCCCAGGCGCGTGCCAAAGCGCTCTTGCAGCAGGTCCATCGTGGTCGCAAAGCTGGCCTCGGAGCGCGACAGGCGGTTTACGAACACCGCACGCGCCAGACGCAGGTCCTCGGCGGCATACCAGAGCTTAACCGTCGTAGGCTGTGGGCCGGCCTCGGCGTCGACCACAAACAGAGCCGTCTCGCAGACGCTCATCGCGGCAAAGGCGTCGCCGATAAAATCGGGGTAGCACGGGGCATCGAGCACATTGATGCGCGCGCCCTTCCAGTCGATCGGCGCGATGGTCGTCGAGATGGAAAATGCACGCTTGACCTCTTCGGGGTCATAGTCGAGCGTGGGCTTGGTGCCGTCGTGGCCGCCCAGGCGGGCGGTCTTGCCGGAAAGGTGGAGCATGGCCTCGGCGAGTGAAGTCTTGCCCACCCCGCCTTGGCCTACGAGCACCACGTTCCTTACATTGCCGGTCTTGGGAGCACCCATGATGACCTCCTTGCAGGGCCGCGCGCATTGCGCGACGCCAACGGGGAGAGTTCGCGGTCGGTGCCATCCCGGGAGCAGCATGGTCGGCAGCCGAGCCGACTCACCCTCCAAATGTCCTATGCCACCACCCTACCCTCACGGGCGACCGTCCATGCACACCTTTCGGCACACGTATGAATACAGGCGGCGAGAGGAAGAGATAAGCTTGTGAGGCGATTATTGAACCCCGCCGATGCAAACAAAAAGCCGCCACAGACCGTAAGACCTGCGGCGGCTTCGCCTCAATTAATAGTTGAGTAAATACCTGAGCCTATCCCTCGATACGGCTCAAGAACTCACGGGTGCGCTGCTCACGCGGATGGTCGATAACCTGCTCGGCAGGACCCTCCTCGACAATACGGCCGCCATCCATAAAGACCACGCGGTCGGCAACATCGCGCGCAAACTGCATCGCATGGGTCACGATCACCATCGTCATATTCTGCGCGGCAAGGTCTTTAATGACACGCAGCACCTCGGCCGTCAGCTCGGGATCGAGCGCCGAAGTCGGCTCATCAAAGAACAGGATCTCCGGATCGAGCGCCAAGGCGCGGGCGATACTCACACGCTGTTGTTGACCGCCCGAAAGCTCACATGGCACCTTGTTCTCGTTGCCCGTAAGCCCCATCTGCGCGATCAACTCACGCGCACGTGCTTCAGCCTGCTCGCGCGGGCGCTTGAGCACGCGAATCGGAGCATCGATGATGTTTTTCATCACGGTATAGTGCGGGAACAGGTTGTAATTTTGGAACACCAGGCCGAATCGCGAGCGTGCCCGCTTGGGCACATCGCCCTTCGCATAGACCGCGCCCGAACCCGCATCCGTCGCAACGGCAAGGTCGCCAAACGAGAGTGAGCCTCCGTCGAGTGTCTCGAGCAGCGTGGCACACCGCAGCAGCGTGGACTTGCCGCCACCCGAAGGCCCGATAATCGCCACGACCTCGCCACGCTTGACCTCGAGCGAGATATCCTTGAGCACCTCATTGCCGCCAAACGCCTTGCGCGCGCTTTCGATTTTCATCACTGAGTTAGTCATGGTAATAGTCCAGCTTCTTTTCGGCAGCGCCCAGCAGCATCTCGACGACGAAGTTAAAGACCCAGTAGATTAGCGCCGCGATCGCAAACGGCACCATGCTCACCTGCGAGGCGACCAGCGCCTTGGCCGTCGAGAACATCTCACCCACGCCAATGGCAAACGCCAGCGACGTGTCCTTGACCAGCGTGATGATCTCGTTGCCCATCGCAGGCAGAATACGCTTGGCGACCTGCGGCATCACGATATACAGAAACGTCTGCATGCGCGAATAGCCCAGCACCTCGGCTGCCTCGTATTGACCGCGCGGAATGGACTGCAGGCCCGAGCGATAGATCTCGGCAAAGTAACCGGCGTAGTTGATGATGAACGCCACGACGCACGCCGTCCACTTGGAATCGGGAGTGAGCGAAATGCCAAACACGTAGTACGGGGCAAAGTAGATGGCAAACATCTGCAGCATGAGCGGCGTGCCGCGCATGACCGAGATATAGATGCGCGCAATCCAGCGAAGCGGCGCGATTTTGCTCATGCGCATAAACGCCACGGGGATTCCCAGCGGAATCGACCCCAGCAGCGTCAGCACAAACAACTGCAAACTGACCAAGAAACCCTGGCCAAGCATCTGTATCATGACCTGAATAGACATTACTTGAGCACCCAATTATCGAAAGATAGACCATAGCTTGAATACTTGTCGCACAGGTCCTTAACCGTGCCGTCCTCGTAGAGCGCCTTGAGCGACTCGGTCACGGCGTCGGCCGACTTGGTGTCGCCCTTCTTAAAGCCGACGGCGTAGTGCTCGCTGGACAGCGGCTCATCAAGCTGCGTATAGGCATCGGGCTTGGCGGCAAGCTGATACCGGGCAATCGAAAGGTCGCAAGCCACGGCATCGACCGCGCCGCTCTCGAGCTGCATAAAGGCCGTGTTGTACTCGCCGATGGTATCGAGCGTGGCAAATGTCGCCGCCAGATCCTTCTGGTCACCCTCGAGCACATCCTGCGCAGCGGAATCGGTCTGAGTAATCACGGTCTTGCCGGCAAGATCGTCCCAGCTCTTGATGCCCGCATCCTTCTTGACCACGAGCACCTGCTCGTTGAGCATGTACGGCTCGGAGAACGTGTAGTCGTCCTCACGGCCCTCCATGGTAAAGCCATTCCAGATGCAGTTGATGGCGCCCGAGTTAAGCAGCGTATCCTTGGCATCCCAGTCGATGGCCTCGTATTTGACCTCCCAGCCCTGCTTATCGGCAACAGCCTTGGCCAGATCGAGATCAAAGCCGGTGTACTCGCCATCGTCGCCCACAAAGCCGTACGGAGGATAGGACTTATCAAAGCCCACCACGAGCTTCTTGGACTCCGCAGCGCCCTTCACATCCTTGGCTGCAGCAGAACCGGCAGCGGAGCCCTTACCGGCACCACCACCGCAGCCTACCAGGCCAAGACCTAGAACCGTAGCGAGCGAACCGGCTAGACCAACAAACTGACGACGAGACATATCGGTATTCATGGTATTCCCCCTTGGTGGCACTTTAGTTAAGTAAAGTGAGTCGTGTAACGTTCAGAATCATACACTTTAGCGTGATAGAGCACAAGGCGAGTTTGCCCGCCGCGTGAGGGGTGTGGGGGTTAAGTTTCCTGCTCTACAGTCCTGCTCACGACGGAGGCCACATTAAGTGGCCTCCTGTTCGTGCGGAACTCGCGATAAACTTAACCCCCACACCCCTCACGCGGCGGGCAACCGTCGTTGGGCTTATCACTGACACGAATAAACCGCTTGTATATCGTCTGCTGGCTTGGCACGGTACAATACTTGCAGCTTTAATTCATGAATAAGTGGAGTTATTGATGGCAGAATCTCGTGCGGAGCGTAGGGCTCGTCGTGCTTTGGTGGAGGCGGTTGAGGGGTCGAAGGAGGAGAAATCTTCTACGAAATCCAAGTCTTCTAAAGCTGCAAAAAGCAAATCGACCAAGAGCAGGGCTAAGACCAAGCGTTCTGACTCTCGTCGAGGCGGAGACAAAGCGTCTCAGACTCGCTCCAAGCGTCCGCATAAAGATCCGGTTTCGCCTGCGCGTAAGGCTGTGGATCCCAAGTCTCCCTGTTCCATCATGAGAGCTTGTGGCGGATGCACGGCGCTCAATCGTCCTTATAAAAAGCAGTTGGCAGCTAAGCAGGCTGCTATGGAGGAGCTTTTTGCTTCGCTTTGTGAGCGTGAGGGCATTGCTGTAGATCCTATTCGTGGCATGGGTGTCACCCTGGGCGACCCGGGCAAATATCCTGCGCCGCGCGGTTTTCGCCATAAGGCCGCCACTCCCTTTGCTCCCGGTAAGGAGGGCGCTGTCCGTTGCGGTTTCTTTGAGCGCGGCACGCACAAGATCGTTGCCGTACCCGAATGCCCCGTCGAGGCACCGGGCGCCCGTCAGATTCTCAACGGCATCGCACGCGAAGCTGAGCGGCTGCATATTCCCGCCTTTAATGAGGACAAGCATCTTGGTTTGCTTCGCTATGCCGTCGTCCGCTGCGGTTGGCGTACCGACCAGGTCATGGTCACGCTCGTGACCGCTCAGCGCGACTTGCCGCATGCGCAGGAGTTCTTTGAGGCTGTCGCCGCACTCGATCCGCGCATCGTCACCGTCGCCCAAAACATCAACGGACGCCCCGGCAACGCCATCCTCGGCGAGGAAACCCGCATTGTATATGGCGCCGAGTGCATGCGCGACCAGCTGCTCGGCTGCGAGTTCGATATCTCCCCCACCGCGTTCTACCAGACCAACCCGCAGCAGACCGAGCTGCTCTATCAGCTCGCGATTGACGGCATGGACCTGCAGCAGGGCGACGTACTCATGGATGCCTATTGCGGTAGTGGAACTATCGGCCTGTGCGCAGCCAAAGCCGCCCAGGACAAGGGCGTCGGTATTATGCTGCTTGGCGTGGAGCGCAACCACGCCGGCATTGCCGACGCACGTCGTAATGCCGAGCTCAACGGCCTCACCCGCAGCGCTTGGTTTATGGCCGACGATGCCACCGACTACATCCTAGATGCCGCCGACAACAACGAGCGGGTCGATGTCCTTTCCATCGATCCGCCGCGCGCCGGCTCTACCCCCGAGTTCCTCGAAGCTGCCTGCGCGCTTAAGCCGCGCCGCATCACCTATATCAGCTGCAACCCCGTGACTCAAGAGCGCGACCTGCATCAGCTCCTCGACGGAGGCTATCGCCTGCTCAAGATCACGCCCGTCGACATGTTCCCTCACACCGACCACACCGAAACCGTAGCGGTCCTCGAACGCCGCTAACCAACCTCAGTAGATTTTTGGGACAAGAAAGGGGGCGACCCGCCTGGGCCGCCCCCTTCGCTTGGTTTATAAACTCCGCTACATCCCATTGCGCAGATCGCACACGCCGGCTGCCGCCATCTCGCGCAGCAGCGTCTCGCGGTCGCGCGTCACAATCAAATCCAGCGGGAAGTGAATCTCGTCGAGCATCTTGCGCGCGTGATCGAGCTTGCCAATGGCCATGCCAATGTGGGCATCGGTCGACACGCCAATGCCCACGCCCAGCTCGGCGCAGCGCTCGGCAATCTTGCGGCATACGGCCCAATGCTCAGTGTCGACACCGTGTTCAAGACTATGGTTGTTGATCTCGATAATCTTGTGCTTGGCCTTAGCCGCCAACAGCACCTCGTCGATATCGAACGGCACGCCCGAGCGATCCGCGTGGCCCAGCATGAACACCTTGGGGTGTTCCAAGGCATTGATATACATCTCGGTCGTTTGGGCCAGCGTCGCGCCCTCAGCAATCTGCGGATTATGCACGCTTGCAACCAAATAATCCAAATTACGCGTAACCAAATCGAACAGCGAATGCTGACGGCTGTACGAATCGCCGGCAATATCGAGCGTGACAGGAGTGTCCTCGCCAAACAGGCTTCCGTCCAGCGAAACGATATCGGCCTCGGCGCCGCGAAGCACTAGCACGCCGCTCCAAATGCGCGGCCAGATATCCTGGTTGATAAAGAACTGGTAACTGCGCAGGTCATTGGGGCAAGCCGTAACCATAGAGCTCAGATGGTCGGCAGATCCGAGCACCTGCAGGCCACGCTCTGCCGCCCAGTACACATTCTCCTCAATGGTCGAATATGCATGCGCAGAGAACATCGTATGGGTATGAATGTCACAAGAAAGCAGGTAGGGCATCAGGTCTCCTTATCTGGCACGGCCGTCGCTTATATTCATTGTACGCATAGCCTTCGATAGTCGTAAAACCACTCCATCCCAAAGACACAACGTCCATGACAACGGGGTCTGGCTTAACACCAAACCCCGTTTCACGTAAAACATTGTAGGCAGAGCGCTTTACTTTTAACGATACTCGTCCGCCAACTGTTTCCAAGCGGGTAGCGAATTGATAATCGTCTCGTAACTCACGCAGTAGCCCAGGCGGAACCAGCCCGGCATACCAAAGCTGTCCGAGGGAACCGCAAGCAGCTCATACTTCTTTGCGCGCTCGCAAAACGCATTCGCATCGGGCTCCAGTGCCTTCACCCACAGGTAGAATGCACCATCCGGCTCAACATAGGTGTAGCCGTACTCCGCTAGTGCGTCGGTAAGCGCGGTGCGGTTGCGTGCATAGGCCTCGACATCGCTCGGCTCATCGATGCAATCGATGATCACGCGCTGGAAGAGTGCCGGTGCGCATACAAAACCTAGCGTACGGGCAGCACCCGCAACAGCCGGCATCAGACGGGCAGCCTGCGGATTGGTGTTGGGAACCAAGATCCACCCCACGCGCTCGCCCGGCAGCGACAGCGACTTGGAATACGAGTAGCACACGATGGTGCTCTCGTAGATCGAGGGCACCCAAGGCACCTCGGCACCGTACACAATTTCGCGGTACGGCTCATCCGAGATGAGCATAATCGGATTCTCGGGATCGCGCTGAGCGTTGGCCTCGCGCAGAACATTGGCCAGTCGCGTCAGCGTGTCGCATGTATATACGGCACCGGTCGGATTGTTGGGAGAGTCGATGATGACGGCCGCCGTCTTATCGCTGATCGCCTTGAGCACGTTGTCCACGCTCAGCTGGAACGTATCTTCATCGGCGAGCGTCTCAACACACGTGCAGCCGGCCTTCTCAATCCAAACGCGATACTCCGGAAAGTACGGGGCAATAACAATAACCTCGTCGCCCGGGTTCGTAACGGCGTTGAGCGTGCAGGTGAGCGAAGCCGCGGCACCCACCGTCATAAAGACGTCTTTGCCCTCATAGCTTGTTCCAAAGCGGCGGTTGAGCGATTCGGCGACGGCTGCTCGACATTGCGGCAGGCCCGGAGCGGGGGTGTAGCCGTGCAACTGATCACTCGGCAGCTCCAGGGCCTTCTTAATCGACTCAGCCACAGCAGCGGGCGCCGGAACGCTCGGATTGCCCAGCGAAAAATCGAATACGTTTTCCGCACCGATCTGCGCCTTGCGCTCAAGACCATAGCTAAAAATCTCACGGATGATGGAGCTTTCCGCACCGCGAGCATACATAGTTTCGTTGATCATCTGTTCCCCTTTCGCATAGGCGCTATTGTACGCTTTAGCCGAGCAAAGTGCCGCAGCAATGTTGATTGGGGACAGGCTTAAATGCGTGAAAACGCTCATTTAAGTCTGTCCCCAATCAACAGATGGCCCCATATCGCTCAAAAGAAAAGCCTCCGCAGGTTTCCCGCGGAGGCTTTCGCCACAAAGACTATTTGTCGGTGTCGGCATCGGCATCGACGACGGCATGGTCATCGTCGGCATCATCGGATGCGGCTTCGGCATCCTCCTGCATGGCCGCCTGCGCAAAGGCCGCGGCATCAGCCGCCAGCTCCTCCTCGCTCATACGAGGCGCGCGCTTCTTGGTCGGCATGCCGGCCGCCTTGGCATTGCGCTCCTCCTTGGCCGCCAGGATATCGCCCTCGCGCTCAAGGTAGGCATTCCACTCGTTGTCGAGCAGGGCGTTCACGGCGTCGCCTTCGACGGTCTCGCGCTCAAGCAGCACCTTCGCCATCAGATCGAGCTGATCGCGACGGGCATCCAAAATCTCGACCGCACGACGATGGGCTTCGCGCATGATGCGCTGAACCTCGATATCGATGCGGCGCGCCGTCTCCTCGGAGTAATCCTGGTGATCGGCGTAATCGCGACCAAGGAACACCTGATGTTGCGCCTCGTCAAACACTTGCGTGCCCAGCTCCTCGCTCATGCCCAGGCGCGTGACCATCTCGCGCGCCATCTTGGTTGCGCGCTCCAGATCGTTGCTCGCGCCCGACGTAATGTCATCGCACATGAGCTCCTCGGCAACGCGACCGCCCAAGAACACGGCGAGCTCGTCGAGCATCTCGTTCTTGGTCTTGAGGAAGTGGTCCTCCTGCGGAAGCTGCAGCGTGTAGCCCAGGGCCTGACCGCGGCTGACGATCGAGATCTTATGAACCGGATCGGAGTGCTCCAGGACGTGGCCCACCAAAGCGTGACCGCTCTCGTGGTAGGCAATCGCGGTGCGCTCGGTCTCGGTCATCACGCGACCCTTGCGTTGCGGTCCGGCAATCACGCGCTCCATCGACTCCTCGACCTCGTCCATCGAGATCACGGAACGATGACGGCGAGCGGCCAGCAGCGCAGACTCGTTGAGCAGGTTCGCCAAATCGGCACCAGTAAAGCCAACGGTCATCTGGGCGAGCTTCTCAAACTTAACGTCCTCGTCCATCGGCTTGTTCTCGGCATGCACGCGCAAGATCTGCTCGCGGCCCTTCACATCCGGACGGTCGACCGTAACCTGGCGGTCAAAACGGCCGGGACGCAGCAATGCCGGATCCAGGATGTCAGGACGGTTGGTCGCAGCGATCAGGATGACCGACTCGCTTTCCTCAAAGCCGTCCATCTCGACCAGCAGCTGGTTGAGCGTCTGCTCGCGCTCGTCGTGACCGCCGCCCAAGCCAGCTCCGCGCTGACGTCCCACGGCATCGATCTCATCGATGAAGATGATCGACGGGGCCTGGGACTTGGCCTCCTTAAAGAGGTCACGCACACGGCTGGCGCCGACACCTACGAACATCTCGACAAAGTCGGAACCAGAGATGCTAAAGAACGGCACGCCCGCCTCGCCGGCAACGGCCTTAGCCAGCAGCGTTTTACCGGTGCCCGGAGGCCCCACCAGCAACACGCCACGCGGGATCTTGGCACCCAGTTTGCGATAGCGGTCCGGATCGCTCAAAAAGTCACGGATCTCCTCGAGCTCCTCGACTGCCTCATCCACGCCGGCAACGTCTTCAAACTTGACCTTGGGGCGTGTGGCCTCGTTGGTCTTGGCGTTGGTCTTGCCAAACTGCATGTTCCTGTTGTTGGCGCCCATCATCTGGCGCATAAAGTAGAACATGATGGCGATAAGGGCGATCGTCGGAAGCACACTCATCGCCAAGTCGCCCCAAAAATCGGGATCGTTGGTGTTGACGATGTACTTGGTATCGGGGTGCTCCGCCATGAGCTCGGCAAGCGAATCGGAGCCGACATAGGTCGAGGAGAAGCTCTTGAGCTCGCTCGTATCGCCCTTGTCCTTCTTCGTCTTCCAGTAATGACCCGTCACGCTTCCGTCTTGAACCGTATAGGTCAGATCTTCGACGCGATCCTGCTTGATGGCGCTCACCATCTCGCTCGTCGCGAGCTTAACGGTATTGCTGGAATTGGCAAAGCCGGAGCCCATGTTAAAGAAGGCGTAGCCCAGAAGCGCGCAAGCCAAAATAAAATACAGCCAGCCCGTACGCGTGGGCTTCTTGCCTCCGGGCATCCCCGGGATCTTTGGGTCCCGGGGAGTCTGGGAATTGTTATCGTTACGGTCGTCGGGCATCTTACGAATAAACCTCCGGTTTCAAAATGCCCAGATACGGAAGGTTACGATAGCGCTCGGCATAGTCGAGGCCGTAGCCCACCACAAAGGCATCGGGGCAATGGGTTCCAACATACTTGGGCGTGATGGCCGAGACGCGGTCCTCAACGTCCTTCCAAAGGAAGGCGGCGACCTCCAGAGAAGCGGGCTTGCGGCTCTCGAGGTTCTTCATCAGATACTTGAGCGTCAGGCCCGAGTCCAGAATGTCCTCGACGATCAGCACGTCGCGACCGCGGATGTCGATATCCAGGTCCTTAATGATACGCACGATACCCGAGGACTTCACACCGTCGCCATAGCTCGAAACAGCCATGAAATCGATGTTGGTCGGTAGCTCAATCTTGCGCATCAGGTCGCCCATAAAGACCACGGCGCCGCGCAGGACCGCAATCAGCACCAGATCCTTACCCGCGTAATCGCGAGTAATCTCCTCGCCCAGGCGAGAGACGATACCGTCGATATCCTCCTGCGTGAACAGAACCTTCTCGATATCCGGATGTTGAGAAGCCATGACAACCCTTTCTTGTGCTTATCGCCCACACACCGCCGTATGGACGCGAACTTCACATTTTAGCAGCGCACGGGGTATATTTTCCAGCCCGTACGCCATCAGCGCGGGAATACCGTCAACGTCGCACAGAATAGCTGGCGTGGGACGCTATTCCGCATCGACCACGCGGAGCAGATATGCCACGCGCGTTGCGGCCGTGCACTTAAAACGCTCGTCCGCGCGAACTCCGGCGACCCACACCACGGCGCCCCCCGGCGCCGTCCTCACCATGGGCACGCCGGCGCGCTCGGAAACGGGAATGCGAGCCTCACCTAGCAAGTCGGATACTTTCTTGCTTCGGCCACTCATCCCCAACGGGCACATCACGTCTCCCGGTACAGGACCGTCCACCCACAGGCGCGCCAATCGCGCCTCGGCAGGGATCTCGCCACGCGAGCCCGCCAGGATCCGCTCACTATCGCTGTCGGCAAAACCCAGGGCAGCCGCGTCTACCAAAGCTGTCACTTCCCCGGCAGCTGCAAGCTCACGGGCGCGGCGCACGATATCGCATCCCGGCTCAACGGCCATCGGTTCTGTGACCAGCATACGTCCCCCGCCCAACGGCAAACGACCGGGTACGGTAACCCAGTCCGCGACCAGGCCCTCGCGAGCCGCCGGCGCCTTGAACGCCAGCATGCCAAACTCAATGCGTGCGTCAATCCCCGCCGGAAGCGTGACCGAGCCGGCGCCCTCGGCAACGCAGGAAAGGACTCGCTCCACATGTCGCATCTCTGGACGAGCGTCCGGATCGATGCGCTTAATCGCCAGTCGCACGATGCGCCGCGCGATTACCACCTCGGCCGCAGCAAGGCGCCTGGCATCGAGCACCAGCGCGCCCGCCGCCTCCTTACGCAGGCAGCTTCGAAACGCCTGTGCCGAAAGCTGAGACAAAAACGCGTCCTCATCGCCTAAGATCTCGCAGGCGGCGCCAATCGTCTTGCAGACGCTCGCGTTGCGCTGCGCCACCACCGGCATCACTCGATGGCGCACGTAGTTTCGCAGATACGAGATATCCTCATTGCTCTCGTCTTCACGCCACGGCTGACCATGTACCTGTAGATAGCCCACGAGCTCGCCATGAGTTAGGTCGAGCAAGGGACGCACCACGATATTCCTCCGGCGAGGAATGCTCGATAGGCCAGCGGGCCCCGAACCCTTAATCGCGTTCATCAAAAACGTTTCCGCGCGATCCGAAGACGTGTGCGCGGTGCAGATACGAGCCGCCGTTCGCGGTGCCCCCGTCTGGGCGCAGAGCTCGCGAACATACCTCCGCGCCGCGGCATAGCGCACCTCGCGGGCCGCGGCCTCAATATTGCCCGACTCCCCATCAAAATAAGCGTGCTCCACGCACAGCGGTAAACCATATTTCGCGCAGAGCTCACGCACAAAGGCCTCGTCGCCATCGGACGCCTTGCCGCGCAGATGATGGTTTACATGCAGCACATGCAGGCGCTCGCGAGCAATGGGGGCAACACCGCGTCCGTCTTGGATATCCAGCTTTGATGTGCACGCCATAAGAAGCAGTGCCGTCGAGTCCGCGCCGCCTGATACCATGAGCACAACAGGAGCAGCCTGCTGCCTCGTCCGGGTCTCATCGACTGCCCCAGGCACGGCATGGTGTCCATAATGCTGAGATACCGTAGGCATTTGCTTCCTCCTCTATTCGTCCGCACCCATTGTATCCTTTGGAATCTTATGTCTCGTCTGCACCTTCATATCCTCGGCAGTGGCTCTAAAGGCAACTGCGCACTCATAGAGGGCCCGCTGGGGCTCATTATGGTCGATGACGGACTGTCTCGCCGCGAGACATTAAAGCGCATGGCAGAACTGGGGCTCTCGACAGACAACGTCTCGGCTCTTCTCATTACTCATGAGCATAGCGATCACATCAAGGGCCTCGATGTCTGGTGCAAGCACTGGCACGGCCCCCTCTTTGCCAGCAGGGGCACTCTTTCGAGCAAAGAAAATCTTTCGCATCTGCCTGTCGAGGAATTCGATCCCAGCGACGCCCTATCCATTGCCGGCATCCACGTGCAAACCTACTCAACATCACACGATGTCATCAATCCAGTCGGTTATCGATTCGACGCCCTCGATGATTCCATCGGCTTTGCCACCGACACCGGAGAGCTATCGAGCCAAGCCATGAACACCCTCAAAGATTGTCGAGTCCTCGCGCTCGAAAGCAACCATGATGTGACCATGCTGCGCGAGGGAGAATATCCCCGCTTTCTTCAGGAGCGCATCCTGTCTGCAAGGGGACACCTCTCCAATGGCCAAGCCGCCGAAGCCGCGCGCGCACTTGTTACCGATCGCACCGAACAGCTCATTGCCATGCATATCAGCCAAGATAACAATCGTCCGAGCCTTACCGTCAAAAGCTATGCCAAAGCTCTGGCCGCAACCCTGGATGACGAGGTCGGCAGCTCCGCAACCCTTCTCCAAGGATCGCGAAAACTCTCGATACGCCCTGCGAGTCAGTATCAGCCGGCAACCATTCAATAGACTGTCCTAGACAGCAAAAGGGGCCGAGAATCGCTTCCCAGCCCCTTTTGTTGTCTTTTAATAGCGAAGAACACCAACGAAGTTATTCGATGGAGATCTTCGTAACGTTCTTCTTCTCGACAATCTTAGGAACCGTAACGGTAAGGATGCCGTCGGCGTACTTTGCAGAAAGGCCCTCGCTCGAAGCATCCTTCAGGTACACACCGCGCGTCGCACTGTACGAGCTAAACTCCTTCTGCAGGAAGTTCTTGCCCTCGTTCTCTTCGCTCTCCTCGACATTCACGCTAATGGAAAGACGACCCTCATTGAGCTCAACGTCGATGTCATCCTTGGCGACGCCAGTCAAATAAGCCTTGACCTCGTAACCGTCGCCCTTGTCCTCAACATCGACGGGAAACGCCTTAGAGGCGATAGAGTTATTTGCCAGGTCGGTCATATCATCAAAGAGATCAAACAACGAGCTAGCAGAGGGACGAACTCCAAAAACCGAACGATAAGGAACCATGCTTGCCATGACTACCACTCCTTTAAAGGACTGCCGAGCCATCTTCTAGGTGGCAGGGACTTCTTTTGACGCTCTAATATATGCCCACCCAATTCGTATATATACACTTTGATATAAAGTTTTTTAAGTCTCTTTCTATAAGCATATCTAAGTCTTAGTGACTAAGGTTTTAACGAGGTTAAGGTTCTTTGAACAGAGCCTTGAATACCGAATACGCGCCTGTCAAAACGAAGCAGGGGGCTTACAATGAGCGCATACTCATTGCTAATGACAACCTAAGGGCATCATGGACGATCAGACCTCCGACAATTCGTATGAGCCGCTACAGAATGATAGTTCTGCCTATTCACAGCCCATACGCTACCATCGTCCCCATATTTCCCAAGAGCCCATTAACGATGCAGAGCCTGAGTATGTAACTCGCAATCGATATCAAACCCTTGAAGAATCTCAATCAGCTCGTAGACACATGGGTGTCGCCTCGAGCGATCCGGTGTATCTAAAAGATGCCCCCTTATCCAAAAACAGCGTATGCAGCCAGGAGCAATCACAAACACCCACCAAGCAGCATCGCAGAGGACCCCGTCCCAAGCAAACTCTAACGCATTCCGCACGCTATCTTGAGACGCCTAAGCAGGGGAAATCGATATTTACATCGTCAAACAGACGGCGCAAACAGCACCGCCTCCAAATCGCGCTCTTGATCATTGCCGTCGTGGCAATCGCGCTGGTCATTCATTTTTTTTTCTTCAAATAGAGAAAGCTATTAAAGCATAGAGGCGTTTAGCCCATATCGACCAAACGCAAAATAGGGGGAGGCCGCAAGGCCTCCCCCTTCTTCAGTCCAAGCGTACGGCTCGGTGCC
>CAJMHW010000021.1 GCA_905213325.1 Collinsella aerofaciens | reverse complement strand
CCCGTGGGAGGCCAGGGCGCCGCTGACCGGTGGACGGCACCGAGCCGTACGCTTGAACTGAGAAGGGGGAGGCCTCGCGGCCTCCCCCTTTTTTGCGTTTACGGGCTTTTGTCTCACATAGTAGCTGTGTTTTATAACCCTCGTTTGTCGCATCTTCTGTGAACGGGCTACAATAACTTAGTCTGTGCGATATGGAGGTGAACATGGCTGAAGCTGGTATCGGCGTTGATATCGTCGAGATTTCCCGGATGAAATCAATTCTTGAAAAGACGCCGTCGTTTGCTCGGCGTGTGTTTACCGAAGAAGAGCGTGCGTATTGCGATGTATCATCGCGTCCCGCTGCTCACTATGCGAGCCGCTTTGCTTCGCGCGAGGCGGTGCTTAAAGCTCTCGGCACGGGTTTTAGTCAAGGCGTGGGTCG
The DNA here is from genome assembly GCA_905213325.1 of Collinsella aerofaciens. GTDB lineage: Bacteria > Actinomycetota > Coriobacteriia > Coriobacteriales > Coriobacteriaceae > Collinsella > Collinsella aerofaciens_AG. The sequence goes on along the minus strand of CAJMHW010000021.1, from coordinate 36,090 downwards.
CAAGGATGTTTCGGTAACGCGTGATAAACTCGGCAAACCGAAGGCGCTGCTTTCGGGCCGTGCACTCGAGATCGCTCATGAGCTGGGTGTTGTTGAGGTCGCTCTTTCCATTACGCTTACAGGAGACTTAGCCGTTGCGAATGCCATCGCGATTACCGAAGATGCTCGGCCTAAGCCAAAAGATGAAAAGGTGAGCACCAAGAAACGCGTAGCGCAGACATTTAAAGAGGCTCGCTCTGTTTTAGATGAGCTTGAGCAGCTGCAGAATTCAGCATTGACGGAGCACCTGGGCGATGCTTCGCAAGATACGCTAGGAGCATAGATGAAACCGGTTTTGAGTACCGAAGAAGTCGTTCGTCTCGAGGATATCATCGAACGCGAAGGGACTTCGAAGGCCGAGCTTATGGAGCTAGCGGGTGAGTTTGCCGCCAACGAGGTCTTGAAGCTCAATCCCGATCGGGTTCTCGTTCTGGTCGGTTTTGGTAATAATGGCGGCGACGGTTGGGTTGCCGCCGATATCCTGAGCCATAAGGGTGTGGACGTCGATATCGTTTCTCCGGTTGAGCCGGATGAGATTCCTGCTGCTCTGGCACGTCATGTTGCTCGTCGTACTGCCGGCCGCGATGTGCACGTTTGCGTCGGCCCCTCGCGTGACGAACTCGAGGTTTTGATCGATAAGGCCGATGTTGTTGTCGATGCCATTTTTGGTACCGGTTTCCATGGGAATCTGCGTGCGCCGTTCTCCATCTGGATTCCTACGGTCAATGAATGCGCCGATTGTGTCGTATCCATTGATGTCCCCTCGGGCCTGAATGCCGAGACGGGCGTTGTTGATGACGACTGCATTCGTGCCGAACATACGGTGACGATGATTGCGCCCAAGATTGGTCTGTATAGCGCTGATGGCCCTGAGTATGCTGGCGATTTGATCTGCGGCAATCTTTACGACCGTCTTGACGAGGTCATCGATGATGTCGACCACGCCGCCGAGATTGTCGAGCCCGGTGACTTAGTTGATTACTTTGCCCCACTACCTACGAATATCGATAAGTATTCCCGTGGCTCTGTGCTTATTGTCGCCGGATCTGCACAATATCCTGGTGCTGCCATTATGGCGGCCAAGTCTGCAGCTCGCGCGGGTGCTGGTTACGTGGCAGTCGCGGCTCCTGACGCCTGCGCTAATCTTATTCGCATTGCACTTCCTTCGATTCCCGTCTTTGCTATTCCGTCTGATTCCCGCGGCTCCTTTGGCGCCGCTGCGCGCATGACGGTGTGCGAGATTGCAAAGAAGTACAGCTGCGTACTGTGCGGTCCCGGTATGACGACGTCTGCCGGCGCTATGCAGGTGGTTTCGGGCTTGCTCGAGCTTGATGTACCGCTTATTTTGGATGCCGATGCACTCAACTGCCTTGCTAAGATTGCCATTGACGGTATTGATAGTAACCCCGAGATGTATCGTCGCGAGCAGCCGTTGGTTATGACACCGCACTATCGTGAGCTTTCGCGTCTGGTTGCCGGTGACGAGGTGAACGACCTTGGTACCGCGATTGCAGCCGCGCAGAAGGTTGTCTGGGCTGCAGGCTCCGACAATCTGGTGGTCATTGCCAAAGGGCCGACGACGGCTATCTGTGGCGTTGAGCGTGTACTGCTGCCGCTCTCGGGTCCGGCTTCTCTGGCAACTGCCGGTTCAGGTGATGTTCTCGCGGGTATTTTGGCCGGCACGCTTGCCACCATGCGCGACGAGATGGATCGTTGGGAGTTGCTGTATTCGTACGCCGTCGCACTTCACAGCTACGCCGGTTTTGCCGCGGCGACGGAGTATGGTGAGAAGAGCGTCATCGCGACCGATCTTATCGACTTGATCGGTCCCGCCATGGAACTGGCGGCAAAGGATGCGCTCGAAGATCTGGGAATCATGGACGAAGGGTCGGATGACTAATCATGAATAAAGCCGATTTGACGCGCTGGTCCTGGGTCGAGATCGACCGCGGGGCGCTCCGTCGCAACACGAGGGCCTATAAGAACTTGTTGAATCCACGTCAGCGCCTGTGCTGCGTGGTCAAGGCCGATGCTTATGGTCATGGAGCTGTTGAGTGCGCCAAGATCATGTATTCGGCCGGTGCCGACATGTTTGCCGTGGCGACGGTTAACGAGGGCGTTGAGCTCCGACAGGGCGGGATTACGAAACCCATCCTCATCCTAAGCGAGCCGCCTATCGAGGCCATTCCGACGTTGCTCGAGTTTGATATCATGCCCTCGGTCTATACGTCTGACTTTGCTCTTGCGTATGGCGAATGTGCCGTCGCGGCGGGCAAGGTGGGCAAGTATCATCTCGCCATCGAGACGGGTATGAACCGTATCGGCGTACATTACACGCAGGTGCTCGACTTTGTCCGCGGCATTAGTTTCCATCGCGGCATTCAGTGCGATGGCGTATTTACACACTTCGCCACTGCCGATGAACCTTCGGGCTGGGACTACAAGCTGCAGTGCCAGCGCTTTACCGAGGCCGTTCAGGCCATTAAGGATGCGGGTTTTGAGTGCGGTATCGTGCACTGCGCCAACACGCCGTCCTCGATGCTCGACCCTTCGATGCATTTTGATATGATTCGCGCCGGCGTTGGCTTGTATGGCATGCAGCCGTGCGAGCTGAGCGGCCACGTGATGCAGCTCGATCCCGTTATGAGCGTCCATGCGCGCGTGACGCGCGTGGCACACCCTGCGATGGGCGAGGGTGTGGGCTACGGTTTTACCTACCGCGTACCGCGTACGCGCGTTCAGATCTGCACGCTGCCGATCGGTTATGCCGACGGCCTATCGCGTACGCTTTCCAATCGTATGGACGTGCTGTATCGCGGCGAGCGCGTGCGTCAGGTTGGCAATATCTGCATGGATCAGTTTATGGTCGCCATTCAGTCCAACCCGGCACACGAGATTCCCGAGGCCGAGTATGGTGACGAGATGATTATTGTCGGCCGCGATGGCGATGCCGAGATCACTATGGACGAGATGGCCCGACTGCGCGGAACGATTAACTACGAGGTCGCCTGCGGCTTTGGCATGCGCCTCGACAAGGTCTACGTGTAGGAGTCGCCATGGGCGTCATGCACATCCCCGGCCATACCCATCAGGCGCCACGTGAGGTCGCACTCGAGGAGATTGAGGCTGTTCTGGGCGATTGTCACCTCTGCCAGCTCTACCAGTCGCGCCACAATATCGTGTTTGGCGTGGGAAACCCCCGCGCCCGCGTCATGTTTATTGGTGAAGCACCGGGTCGTAACGAGGATTTGCAGGGCGAACCCTTTGTGGGTGCGGCGGGTGAAGACCTCAACGGCATTTTGTCCCTGGCAGGTCTTAAGCGCGAGGATGTCTATATCGCCAACGTGCTTAAGTGTCGCCCGCCGGGAAACCGCAATCCGCGCCCCGAGGAAGTGCTGGCTTGCTCACCGTTTTTGCGCGAGCAGATTCGAAGCATCTGGCCCGATATCATCGTGACGCTCGGCAACCCCGCAACGCACTTTGTGCTCAAGACCGAGATTGGCATTACCAAGCTGCGCGGCAGGTTCCATCAGATGGGGCACTTTGTGGTGATGCCGACGTTTCATCCTGCGGCGGCGCTGCGCAATCCGGCGTGGCAGGAGTTGCTGGAGGAAGACTTTAAGATGCTGGGCGACTATCTGGAGCGACACCCCGCGCCAGAGGGCGCCTCGGAATAATAAGGAGCATATATGTCCCTGGAGCGCCTGGGGGTAGGTATTTATAAAACGGCTTGCTCTGCTGATACGGAGCATTTTGGCGAGCTGGTTGCGCCGTGCCTGGAAGATGGTGATGTGCTGATCTTGACCGGCGGCCTCGGGGTGGGCAAAACCCACTTTACCAAGGGCGTTTCGCGTGGTCTGGGCGACGGTCATATGGTCACGAGCCCCACATTTGCACTCATGGCTGTTCATGACCAGGGGCGTATTCCTCTGTTCCACTTTGACCTGTACCGTCTGGAGCATGCTTACGAGCTCGAGGATACGGGCATTTTCGATGTACTGGGCTATGAGGGTGCCTGTCTGTTGGAGTGGGGCGAACAGTTCCAGGACGAACTGACAGACGAGTATCTTTCGGTAACGCTTAAGCGTGATGAGAACGATAACGACGTGCGAATGATAACGCTCGAGGCGCACGGCGAGCGCGCAGCGAAGCTTTCCGATTTGATTGATAAGGCTGTACAAGATGAGCTTGCATAACGATTACGCGCTGGTGGTAGCGCTCGATACTTCGACCGATATGCTTGCCTGCGCGGCAAGCTGGATTGATGGGCAGACGGGCGAGGCGAAGCTGGCGAGTGGCGACCATATGTGCCGTCGCCATGCCAATGTGGAGCTCGTGAATACCGTTGACAGCGTGCTTGCTCAGGCTGGCATGGACCGTGCCGACGTGGGCAGTTACGTTGTCGGTCGCGGTCCGGGTTCGTTTACCGGCGTGCGTATCGGCATTTCCACCGCCAAGGGCTTGGCGCGCGGTGCCAACGTGCCGCTGTTGGGTGTGTCGACACTCGATGCCTGCGCCTGGACGGCATGGAAGGCTGGCGTGCGTGGCAAGCTCGGCATTCTGGCCGATGCCATGCGCGGCGAGGTGTATCCGGCTTTGTATGTGCTGAGCGACGAGGGCCCCGAGCGTCAGTTTGAGCGCGAGCGCGTGGTCAAAGCTGCCGTGGCGCTTGATGAGTGGCGCCAAGCCGCGGACTGGGACCAGGTTCAGCTGACTGGCGACGGTCTCGTGCGTTATGGCAAGCTGTTGGGCGAGGATGAGGCCGCTCGTTGCGTAGAGCGCGACTTGTGGTGGCCTTCGGGCGAGGGCCTCATCCTTGCGCATGCCGCGGGTGACGGCGACCCGGCCCGCGTCCTACCGATCTATACGCGCCTTTCTGATGCCGAGGAAAACGAGCGCAAGCGCCTCGGTCTTGCCGAGAGCGAGCAGAGCGAAATTACGGGCGTTGCCGACGAGCTCGCCGGACGTCACCTGCAATTCCGCCCCATGGGCGCGGCGGATGCCGAGGGCGCGAGCGCACTGGAAACCGCCTGCTTTGAAGGCGCCGGACACGAGGCGTGGACGCCGAACATGTTCCTGTCCGAGCTGGGCGAGGACGTTGCCGCTCCGCGTAGCTGGTGGGTGGCGCACGACGATGGCCAGCTGCTGGGCCTTGCCGGCGGTATGGTCGTCGACGGGGACGTGCAGATTATGGACGTTGCCGTCGATTCGTCTCATCGCCGTGAGGGTATCGCCCGCAAGCTTCTGTCGCACGTGAGCTATGACGCGCAGATGCTCGGCTGCACTACGGCTTCGCTTGAGGTCGAGGACGGCAACGAGGGCGCAATTGCACTCTATGCCGCCCTGGGCTTTACCGAGGCGGGTCGTCGCCGTGGCTACTACGGTGCCGGTAAGGATGCCATCGTCATGACGGCACCGCTGCCCCTGGTGCTTCCTCTCGACAATGCCTCGCCCGAGCCAACTGCTGCCGAACAGCGCGCATGGCCGCTGCCCGCGCCCGAGCGCACCGCTGAGGAGCGTGCCGAAATCGAGCGCCGTCGCCTAGTTCTTGCCATTGAGAGCTCCTGCGACGAGACGGCTGTGGCGATTATCGATGCGGACGGCAAGATGCTGGCCAACCAGGTGTCGACGCAGATTGATTTTCATGCTCGCTTTGGCGGCGTGGTGCCCGAGATTGCCTCGCGCAAGCACGTCGAGGTGATTGTGAGCGTCGTAGATGCGGCGCTTGAAGATGCCGCGGCATCGCTTGGCCTTGAGGGTGGGGCGATTGCGCCAAGTGAGCTTGCCGCCGTGGGCGTGACGCAAGGTCCGGGCCTGGTGGGTGCCCTGGTGGTGGGTGTCGCCTTTGCCAAGGGCTTTGCGTATGCTGCCGGCAAGCCGCTCGTGTGCGTCAATCATCTGGAGGGTCACCTGTTTGCCAACCTGTTGGCGCAGCCCGACCTTAAGCCCCCGTTTATCTTTACGCTTGTCTCGGGCGGGCACACCATGCTCGTGCACGTAAAGGCATGGGGCGACTACGAGGTGCTTGGCGAGACACTCGACGACGCCGTGGGCGAGGCCTTCGACAAGGTTGCCAAGGCGCTGGGCCTGGGCTACCCCGGTGGCCCCATCATCTCCAAGCTTGCCGAGACGGGTAATCCCAAGGCAATCGATTTTCCCCGCGCGCTTAACAGCAGGGGGGACTACCGCTTCTCGCTTTCAGGCCTCAAGACGGCAGTGACGCTCTACATCGAGCAGGAGACCAAGGCCGGGCGCACGATTCATCTGCCCGATCTGGCGGCCTCGTTTGAGGCGGCGGTCTTTGACGTGCAGTACAAGAAGGCCAAAAACGCCCTGCATGCCACCGGGTGCAAGGAGTATTGCATCGGCGGTGGCGTTTCGGCCAATCCGCATCTGCGCGAAATGATGATCAAGAAGCTCGGGCGTCAGGGGATCCGCGTGACGGTGCCGCCCTTGTCTGCCTGCACCGATAACGCTGCCATGATCGCGGAGGTCGCCCGCCGTAAATTCGACCGAGGTGAAATCTCGCCGTTCGACGTCGACGCCGATCCAAACATGACGCTGTAGTCGTATGGGTGCGGTCCCCGACCGGAGGGGCCGGATATAAGGTTTCCTGCTCTACAGTCCTGCGCAAGACGAAGGCCACATTAAGCGGCCTTCTTTGCGTGCGGAACTCGCGATAAACCTTATATCCGGCCCCTCCGGTCGGGGACCTTTCTGTATCGATATAGCTTCTGAGCTGGTTTGGCGTCGACAGCGTCCAGCAAGGTTAACAAGTCAGCGTCGAATTTCCGACGTTCTTTAGTTGAAAGAAAAAGTTGGCGTGCGGAGCTTTGCTCCGCACATTTGGGATGGGAGTCCCTGCGCGCCGCGGGAACCGGGCTGCCTATATGAACTTTATCGCGAGTTCCGCACGCAAAGGAAAGCACTTAATGTGCTTTCCGTCTTGCGCAGGACTGTAGAGCAGGAAAGTTCATATAGGCAGCCCGGTTCCCGCGGCGCGCAGGGACGTCTCTCAAGCAAAAACTGTCGCAGGATAAAGTCCGAGGTCAGTGGCGCTTTATACCGAGAAATTCAAAAAAAGTTGAAAATTCATTACATATTTGCGTTGACTTTAGGTAACTAAAGTTTCATACTCCTTTTCAACCACTGGGGGATGTGAACACGCACGGATCGTTCACATCATGATCGAAGAGGATTTCTTAGACATGTTCACGCATCAGCTAAACATTATCAGCGTAGTAATTATCTGATGCGGGTTAGCACATACAGCTAGCCCGTACGATAACGGGCGGCTGATGAAGATGAGGGCCGTCGAGCGCAACCGACGGCCCTCATTTTTTATGTCTGGGAAGTTCTTTTTAGAGGAGGAAATGTAATGAACGGAGTTTTGCTCATGGTTGTGGCCGCGGCGGTGCTCGCTTGCGGCTATCTGGGCTATGGCCGATGGCTGGCCAACAAGTGGGGCGTTGACAAAGAGGTCCTCACGCCGGCCAAGCGCATGAAGGACGGCAACAGCTTCTCGCCCGTCTCCGCCTTTACCGCGTTCTCGCACCAGTTCAGCTCGATCTGCGGTGCCGGCCCTGTCACGGGTACGATCGTCGCCATGGCCTTCGGCTGGCTTCCCGTCGTGCTCTGGGTCCTCGTCGGCGGCATCTTCTTTGGCGCCGTCCACGACTTTGGCGCCCTGTACGCCTCGATGAAGAACAACGGCAAGTCCCTGGCCCAGCTCATCGAGAAGTACATCGGCAAGACCGGCCGTCGCCTGTTCCTGCTGTTCTGCTGGCTGTTCTGCATCATCGTCATCGCCGCTTTCACCGACATGGTCTGCAAGACGTTCATGTTCACCCCGGCCGTTGACGCTTCTGGTGCCGCTACCGGTGCCATCGACTTCACCAAGTCCTATGCCGCCGGCTGCGCTGGTACCATCTCCATCCTGTTCACCTTCGTCGCTATCGCCTTTGGTTGGGCCCAGAAGAAGTTCAACCTCACCGGCGCTGCCGAGTTCGTCACCGGCGTGGTCCTCATGGTTCTCATGTTCGCCGTCGGTATGCAGTTCCCGGTCTACCTGGATAAGTTCCAGTGGTTCGCCGTCGTCATGGTCTACCTTGTCTTCGCTGGCGCTATGCCCATCCAGATGCTCAAGACCCCGCGTGACTACCTCACTTCCATCATGATGATCGTCATGATCGTCTGCGCTGTCCTCGGCATCGTCGTCCTGGGCGTTAACGGCCAGGCCACCATCACCGCTCCGGTCTTCACCGGCTTCTCCACTGCCTCCGGCATGATGTTCCCGGTCCTGTTTGTCTCCGTTGCCTGCGGCGCTCTCTCCGGTTTCCACAGCCTCGTTTCTTCTGGTACCTCCTCCAAGCAGGTAGAGAAGGAGCAGGACGCCGTCAAGGTCGGCTATGGCGCCATGATTGTCGAGTCCTTCGTCGGCATCCTTGCCATCATCGTCGCCGGCATCATGTTCTCCGATATGAACACCGCCGGTACCGGCGCCCTCAACGCCGGTGTCGCTTCCACCCCGTTCCAGATCTTTGCCGCCGGCATCTCCCGCGGTATGCAGGCCTTCGGTGTTGACGGCACGCTCGCAACCGTATTCATGACCATGAACGTTTCCGCTCTGGCCCTGACCTCGCTCGATGCCGTCGCCCGCATCGCTCGCACCTCGTTCTCCGAGTTCTTTGCCCAGACCAACGACGCCCTGGCCATCGAGTCCAAGGCCGGCTACATGAGGGTCCTCGGCAACCCCTGGTTCGCCACGGTTGTTACCCTGCTTCCTGGCCTCGCCCTCGCATTTGGTGGCTATGCCAACATCTGGCCGCTCTTTGGTGCTTCTAACCAGCTGCTCGGCGGTATGACCATGATTACCCTCGCCGTGTTCTGCAAGTGCACCGGCCGCAAGGGTTGGATGCTTTACGTGCCCGTCGCCTTCCTGCTCTGCTGCACCTTCACCTCGCTGGTCCAGAGCGCCATGGGCTGCATGACCGCCGTCCAGGCCTACGGCTTCTTCGGTACCATCCCGGCTACCGCCACCACGGCCGCTGTCTCCGTCGCCGCTACCAAGGGCCTGCAGCTCGTCTTCGCCGTCCTGCTGATGGTCCTGGGCCTCATCGTTGCCGTCAACTGCCTCAAGGAGTTCTTCGGTAAGGAGGCCGGTTCCATGCCCGACGAGGAGCCCGAGTGGTCCGAGATGGGCAAGGCCGAGTACGGCCGCGCCGCTGTCGCCGAGGCTCCTGCCGACGCCGAGGCTGCCAAGGCCTAGTTAGCTTGATGGGCTAACCGTTCCATCCATATGACTCGGAAAGATCGGGCCCGCAACGACGCGGACCCGGTCTTTTTTCTTGCGAGAACGGGTGATGCAAGGGCGTCCTCGCAGATGTTTTGCGTGGATAGGCTCGCGCGTTGTACCATATAGACGTATATGTGTACATATGAAAGGGACCCCGTGGCCAAGACGGTATATTCCGATAACCAAAATAATGTCGATGCCCTGGCTGAGCGTCTGAGCAGCCAGACGTCGCTTTCTACCGAGCGCGCCAAGCTGGTTGCCTACGACCTGCTCTGCCGCAAGGCACTCAAAATCAAATCGAGCGCGCTAGCGCAGATTTTCCGCTCCGTCGATAAGGAATGCGACACCAAGACGATGCGCGACGAACTCATCGCGGCAAAGATCGTTACCAAGATCGAGGGCAGCGGCATTAACGGGCGCCCGGCGTTCTATACCATTCATGCCGAGATAAGTGATGTCCAGGAGCAGCTTGCCGAGGCTGCCGAAGAGACCGTCGAGGACGTTGTCGAGGCGCCCGCTTCGGTGAAAACAGCTCCGCGCGAGCATATCGATACCGACGAGCTGCTTGACGAGAGCGTCGTTCGAGCCTTTACGGCCAAGGCCGGCCGCGGCGGTTTTGGCGGGGGCGGCAAGCGCGATGCTCAGCGCCGTGCCCAGCAGGAGCGCTTCCGTCGCGCCGTGGCTCAAAAGGATGAGCTCGATACCGAGGCTGTTGAGACCGAGGTTGCTACTGAGTCGCAGAAGCCCGCGAAGGAGCAAAAGCCCGTGGGGGCCCAAGAGCCCAAGCGTCGTCGCGGTGCTCACTTTAAGGCTGCACAGCAGGATGTCGCGCATGAGGCTGAAGAGCCTTCCGAGGTTGCAGACGATGTTGAGGAGTGTGCCAAGAGGGCTCCGGGTTCGTGTCGTCCCGGCCGCGGTTTTGCGGGGCGCGCGTATCCCGTAAAGCGTCAGGAGAAGGGCGAGCCGGCTTCGACCGCTCGGGCCGAGAAGGCCGAACAGATCGAGAAAGCCGTTGAGCCGGCGGCTCGCGAGCAGCAGCCTTCCGAGTCGCAGCCTGCGGCTGACACCGAGGTCAAAGCCCAACAGTCCGCTGATAAGCAGGCGGGGGAGAGCGCTTCGAGCAAGCCCCGCCGTCGTCGTCACCGTGGCGGCCGTGGCTCAAATGCCGAGGCCGTGGCCGAGAAGGCGACAACGCAAAACAAGGATGCGAAGGCTGAGACCCCGATGGAGCAGCCCAAGCGCCAGCCGGCGAAGGGGGACAAGTCCGAACGTTCGCAAAAGAGCTCGTCCGCGCCAAAGCAAGAGCACAAAGCTCAGGCAAATTCCAAGCACAAATCCCAGGCGCAGCCCAAACCGACTGCAAACGATGCGGCCGCCCAGCAGCCTGAGCCGCCCGCTCACGGCGAGGTTTCGGCGTTTGCTCTGGCACGTGTCCTGGGCAGGCAGCTGCTCAAGGTCGTTCCTACGCCAATGGCACTCTCCAAGATTAAGGAACAGCAGACTCAAATTGTTAAAGTCGAGGGCAAGGACGGCAAAAAGGCTCCGCAGCGCACTCAGCACAACGAGATGTCCAACCGCAAGATTGCCGAGGAGATTGCGATCATCCAGGCTTGGATAGAACAGAATCGCGGTGCCGACACGCCGGTCGCTTCGCGTCGCCAGCGCGCCTACCAGATTTTTAACGATGAGAAGGCCTTTGACGGCAAGCACGGCGAGCGCCTGATTCGGCGTATGACCGAAAAGGGCATCAGCATGCAGGCGATTAAGGTCGCCCCCAACCGCCCCGTGCACTTTACGGGTTTCTTTACGCTGGGCGCCGACAAGCCGTTCATTATGGTCGAGAACCTGGACACCTATGACGAGATCGTCAAGCTCCTGCGCGGCCGCAAGCATGCCAAGCTTTTTGGCACCAAAGTTGGTGGCGTGATCTTTGGCGGCGGCTGCAAGGCGAGCGTTTCGCACGCACTGGATGATTATCTGGCCGAGATCGGCTATCGCTTTAATTATGTCTACTACGTGGGCGACATCGATCGAGAGGGTGCGCGCATTGTCGAGCAGGCCCGTAATGCCAATGTCGTTGAGATTCGCCTGCATGCCGGTATGTATCGCGCCATGCTCGCCGAGCACAAGCGTCGCGTAAAGGCCGGCGGAGAGTGCGAGCCCGCGGCTGCCAACCAGGGCGTGCCGCAGAACCTAGCGGCGACGATCAAAGATTTGCCTATGGTCACGCGCGTGCAGTTCCGCAACGTGCTGCGCGAGGGCGGGCGCATTCCACAGGAGATTCTGATGACCGCCGACTATCGGGATGGCGACTCGGGAAGCTTCGACCGCATGCTGAATAATTAGTTCCGCCGGCCCCGGGAGAGCGGGGACACCGGCTTAGGTTTCCTGCTCTACAGTCCTGCTCACGACGGAGGCCACATTAAGTGGCCTCCTGTTCGTGCGGAACTCGCGATAAACCTAAGCCGGTGTCCCCGCTCTCCCGGGGCCTGTGGTTACTTGGTTGTTGCATACGGCTCGCTTTTCGGAACTGGGCTGATAATTCTAGATGTAAGGCGCTCTTGGTTGATGTGGGACGGAGGGATTCCGCGTCCGCCTGCCGGCGGCCGCGCCCCGCTGCGTCGCTTCGCTCCTTGCGTGCTGCGCTGGAAAACGCTTCGCGTTTCCTCAGCTCTGCACCCTTGCGGGTTCGAATCCCTCCGCATGCCCACGAAAAAGCGCTCCAGGTTCATAAGAGCCTGGAGCGCTATGTTCTTTGGGGCTGGGACGGAGGGATTCGAACCCCCAACAGCCGGCACCAAAAACCGGAGTTCTACCGTTGAACTACGTCCCAATGTTTGGTGTTGCCCAAAAGCAACCCGTTTAGTTTACCTAATCTGCGAGGGCATCGCAAACGCCATCGAGCAGGCGTACGGCGAGTGTCTGGGCATCGCTTGCGGTGAAGGTTCCGTTGTAGCGCGTCATGCCCGTGAGCTCAATGCGGATACGCGCAGGTTTTTGTTGCGCGGCGACATTGGCGGTGCGGATGCGCTGTGCAAGGTTGTGACACTCGGCAAGGGCGATCGTGGCGCGCGGCGCAGCATCTGCGGGCAGCTCATCGCTTGCAATCTCGAGCACCAGATCCACGTCGGTCGGAACCTCGGAATCGCAAAGCATCATGCCGCTGCTGTCGGTCGTCGCCGTGGCGATGTTCCACATGCGCGATGCAACGCTGCGTGCGATGGGGTCCTCACCGATGACGGCAATCTGGAAGCGCTCGAGCACGTTGGCGGCGCGGGCAAAACCGATGCGCGACTCGGCCTCGGTAACCGAGGGCTTGCCCTCCCACACGTGATGCAGGCGGTTGATATAGGCGTAGGTATCCTGGAACGCCATGCCATCGGCAAACAGGCCGACATTTTCCTGGAACTGCTGCAGAGCGGCCTCGGTGTGCGGGCCAAAATAGCCGTCGTCCTCACCGCAGGCAAAACCCAAAACGTTGAGCGCGCGCTGCAGGGCCTGAACGTCGGCGCCATGGAAATTGGGCATGTGCAGATAGAGCGTGCGGTCGCCCAGTTTATACGAGGCGTCTACCAGGGCGCTCCAACAGGGGATATCGACGGCGCAGCCAGCGGGAAGGCCACTGTCGAGCCTAAAGGTGCCAACAGCCTGCTCGGTGGTGGTGCCAAAGCGCTTGTCGGAGACCTCGGTGTCATCGATTGTATAGCCGAGCTGCAGAAGGCGGGACTGGACGTCCTCGACGGCTGCTCCCTGCATGCCCGTTGTAATAGGTTCCATGAACGAACCCCTTTCGGCGTACCATTCGTACTATTTGAGCGTGTGTCGGATAGACAACGCAAAGGGATGCATAAACATGCACTCAACAGTGTAGCAAGTTGTACCCAAATACGCTGCTGACAGGTTTTATAACCCCCGCTAGTTGAGTCGCTCCACAAAGAAATCTGCCATGGAGAGGAACAGCTCGCGTGCGTGCGGATCAAGCTCAACGTTTTCGATGGCCGCTTTGGCTTTAGCGGTCAGGTCGAGCGCGTAAGTGTGGGCGTAATCGATGGAGCCGGTCTGCTGGAAGATCTCCACGGCGCGTGCAAGTTGCACGGGGTCCTCGGTGCCCGAGGAAAGGATTGCCTCGACCTCGTCGTGATAACGCTCGTCTGACAGGGCGTGCACGGCGACGAGGGTGCGCTTGCCCTCTGTGATATCGGTGCGGAAGTCCTTGTTGGCGGCCTCTTTGGTGCCGATCAAGTTGAGCAGGTCGTCTTGAATTTGGAAGGCAAGGCCCGTGTGCAGGCCAAAGGCGCGCAGCGCCTCAATCTGCTCCTCGCTGCCGCCGCCGATAATGGCTCCGGCGGCAAGTGGCGTGGCTCCGCTGTAGTACGCGGTCTTGTGCGTCGCCATGTCCAGATAATCGTCGACCGAGATGTCAAAGCGCCCGTCGCGGACCCAACCCAGGTCGAGCGCCTGACCCTCGATGGTTCGGACGATCATCTCGGTGAGCTCGTGGAGCACGCGGAGTTTCACGTCTGCCTCGAGCGTGGGGTCGTCGAGAACCGTCTTGGTGACCATGGTGAGCGCTAGGTCGCCGCAGTTGATGGCAAGCCCCGTGCCCTCGGTAAGGTGCATGCAGGGCTTGCCGCGACGCAGTTGGCCGTTGTCGGCGATGTCGTCATGGATAAGCGCTCCCGATTGAAAGTGCTCGATAGCTGCCGCCGCGCTGCGGGCGCTCTCAAAGCTGCCGCCTACCGCGGTGGCGGCGAGCATGCAGATGAGCGGGCGGTGGCGCTTGCCGGCATTGGCCGTAAATGCCGAGAGCGGGGTATACAGGTAACGCTCGATATCGGCGGAAGTTGCCTGTCCGTCAAAGAACGTGGCCAGATAGTCGTTAATCTGGTCAAAGTGCTGGGCTAAAAAGCTGGTAAACGGACTGGACACGGGTTCTCGCATTCTTTCTTAGGTTGCACCGTTGCATTATGCAGACTACATATTGCCACATTGGGGCGTCGAGCGCGGCGGTTGAAGACGATTGAGTCTTGCGGTCGCAAACGCGGCAAGGGGCTCGGCTAGATAAGCCCAAAGTGTTCGAGCGCGGTGACGACGCCGTCGTGGTCGAAGCTGTCGGTTACGTAGTCGGCCTTTTCCTTGAGGAAGTCCGGCGCGTTGCCCATGGCGATGCCAACATCGACCGCCTCCATGAGGGCGATGTCGTTGCTCGCGTCGCCAATGCCATATACGGTGCCGTGGTCTGGTCCCAGGGCGTCAAGCACAGCCTTGATTCCGGCCCGTTTGGTGCACTCGCGCGGCGAGATTTCTGTGACCTCGAGCTCGAGCTCGTTGAGGCAGAGCAGAGGTCCAAGCTCTTCATCTTGGGCGATGCGGTTGGCAAGTGGTGTGGACATAAGAATTTTATAGGCGTTGTAGTGCTCAAGTTGCGTGACGGCGTCGCCCACGGTGCGTGCGTATCCGTACGTCTCGGGGGCATCTGCACTCATGCGCACGACGCGATCGATGCCCTCAAAGCGAATGACCTCGCCCGATTGCTCGAGATAGGGGGCGAGGCGCTGTAACATGCCGGGGCTTATGGCAGCGTTTCGCACGACGCGCCCCTCGAGTTCGGCGTAACCGCCCGCGAGGCACACGACGCCTGCCCACGGCAGTTCGAGCAGCTTGGGATGGATGCAGCTGAGGGTGCGCCCCGTACAGATAAAAGCTTTGTTGCCGTTGGCGACAAACGTGCGAATTGCCTGTGCAACCGTCTCGTTGGGATAGGGGGAAAGATCTCGCTCGCCCTCGGGGAGCTCTTGGGCAAGTTTGGGATCTTGCCAGGCGAGCGTACCGTCGATGTCGAAGAAGCAGACATTGCCATACTTTTTGGCGCCATCGCCGGCATGAAAAGGCGAGGCGGCGAATGCAAAACCCGGTTCGAGTCCCATAATCTGATCAAAGTGTTCTTTGACGCGGGGTACCGAGATGCCGATGATTACCTGAGCGGTCTTGCCGGTGACGATGAGGCCTTTGGCACCCGCTGCGACAAAGGTCGCATTGTCCGCGACGATGGAGGGATCCACGACTTCGACGCGCAGACGCGTGGCGCAGTTGGTTGCGCCCGCAATGTTGGAGACGCCGCCCAGAAGCGTCACAACCTGCTCGGCGAGGAGATGATCTTGTGAGGCTTGGTTGCCGGAAGCGCCGGTTTTGGATGAGCGCTTTTCGTCAACGTCGTTTCCCGTCAAGCGTGAGAGCGCCGCGTTGCTGGCGATATGGTCCTCGCGTCCCGGGGTTTTAAGGTCAAAGGTCAGGATAAGACCTCGAAAGCTCAGAAAGAAGATGACGCTAAAGATGAGTCCGATTCCGAGTGCCAAAAGGTAGGAGCCGGCATGCGCCCGCATGAGCGGGATAAAGTTGAAGGCAGCCATTTCCATAAAGCCGCCCGAGAAGATGCCAACGACGCCAAAGAAGTTCATAGCCATGGCGAGGCAGGAAGATAGGGCGGCATAGAGCAAAAAGAGCCCGGGGTGGGTGAACATAAAGAGAAACTCGAGTGGCTCGGTAACGCCGCAAACCACCGAGGCGATGATGGCGGGAACAAGGATGACCCTGAGGCCGGCGCGGCGCTCGGGTTTTGCGGTGGAGTAGAACGCGGCTGCGATGGCGGGAAGGCCAAAGAGCTTGACCCAGCCAGTGGCGGTAAAACCGGCCCACGGCGCAAGCTCATTAAGGGGGCGCGTGCTATGGGAGAGGATGGGGAGCAAGCTGCTCCACGTGGCGTAGATGCCGTCGTTAATGACCAGGTTGTCGTAGTAGATCGGCATGTAGAGCAGGTGGTGCAGCCCCATGGGCTCGAGCGCTCGCTCCAAAAGCACAAAGATGCCCACGCCAAAGGGGCCGACGCTCGTAAGTGCATGGCGCAGCGTTTCGGTCATTGCGTATACGGAGGGCACGATGGCGGCCGAGATAGCGGCAAGGGCAAACACGGCAAAAAAGCTGATGAGGTAGACCAGCGAGGAGCCCGAGAAGGTGCCGAGCCAATCGGGAACCTTGGCATCGTAGAAGCGGTCATGGATGGCGACGACGGTTGCCGATACCGCCAGCGGGCCGATAATGCCGGTGTCGAGCGTCTTGATGCCGTCGATGATGGTGATGCCGCTAGCGGAGGTCAAAGACGACGGGTACTTAAGTCCAAGATTGTCTCCGCTCAGCTTAATGATTTCGCTCAAAAAGAAGCAATAGGCAAAATAGGCCACGAGTGCCTCGAGGCAGCAGCGTGCCGGTTGCTTTTGGGCAAGGCCGATGGGCAGCGCTACAGCAAAAAGGAGCGGAAGGCGCTTAAAGACCGTCCACGAGCCGCGCTGGATGATGGTCCAAAAAACATACCAAGGGGTTCCGTATACGGCGAGATCGCCGACGATGTCCGCAGACGTTGCGAGGGCGGAGACGCCGACCATAAGGCCCGATATGGAAAACAGCATGGCGGGCGCGAACATTGCCCCGCCAAAGCGTTGGATTTTTTGCAGCATGTTCTGCCTCCCGAATATCGAGGCGCGTTGCGCGTGGTGAAACGTTTAAACAATGGATTCATTGTAGAGGACCAGACGATTGTCATGCCGGCAGTTTTGAGCGAAACCGGTTTGGGCGCGACAGAAACCGTCAACGGTTAAATCCTGTCGCTTTGCCGATAATCGGTTTAAACAACTTCAAGAAATGCTATCGTGTCTAGCCATACATATTCATTAGAGGTGAAGTCATGCCAAAAGCGATTTACGAAGGAATCTACCGCGAGATCCGTTCGCGCATCATTAACGGGACTTATGCGTTTCAGGAGATGCTGCCAACCGAAGCCGAGCTGACCGCGGAGTTTGGCTGCACGCGCAATACCGTTCGACGCGCCTTGAGCATGCTGGCCGACCAGATGTTTGTGCAGCCTATACACGGCAAGGGCGTGCGCGTTATTTGGCTCAAGGGCGAAACCGACATGCTGGGCGCACTCGAGGAAGTCGAGTCGTTTGGCGAATTTGCAAAGCGCAATAATGCCGTTGCATCGACGGACGTTAAGTCTTTTGAACATTTGATTTGCACCGAGCAACTCTCTCGTCGCCTGGGCTTTAAGGTGGGCGAGGAGTTGATTCGCGTGGTGCGTGTCCGAAGCCTTAACGGCAATGCGCGCCAAGTAGACCATGGTTACTTTTTGGAGTCAATCGCCAAGGGCCTGACGCCCGAGATCGCCGCAAAGTCAATTTACGACTATCTGGAGCACAAACGCGGCGTCAAGGTGATGGCGAGTCGCCGTACAGTGAGCGTCGAGCTCGCCAACGATGAGGACTGCAGCTATCTTGACCTCGGCAAATACAACTGCGTTGCCGTCATGGAGAGCCAGTCGTACACCTCGGACGGCATCTTGTTCGAGGTCACGCATGCCCGCACGCATCCCGAGATCTTCCACTACCGCGTCAACTCCAAGCGATAGCCGGCTAGCTCGCAGCCTGACGAGACTCATGCCCTCAAAGCGAAAACGCCCGGTCAAACCGACGATGCATCGGCTTGACCGGGCGTTTTCTCTGCATTCGATAACAAATAATTGTTTATACAAAACTTGTCAAGTATCAAGTTGAAATTACCGTTCACCGAAGTTTTTCTACCGCTCTAGTAATACTTGTTCAAACAACTTTCAAAATAGCGTATCGTTCAAATCAGCAAAAGGGGCAAGGTCCCCGAGCCAATCTCCGAAGGCGGCGGCAAAGGGTGCCGCCACGGTGTGAAAGGGTGGATTGTAATGAAGAACGAAATGAGCAGAAGGCAGTTCCTGGGCTTTGCTGGTTCCGCGGCTGCGGTTCTTGGTCTGGGTCTCGTGGGCTGCGGTGGCTCCGCCGGCTCCGGCTCCTCTGCTTCTGGTGACGCTGCCGAGGTCTACTTCCTCCAATTCAAGCCCGAGGTCGACAAGGAGTGGAAGGAGATCGCCAAGGCGTACAAGGAGGAGAAGGGCGTCGAGGTCAAGATCGTGACCGCCGCCTCCAACACCTACGAAGAGAAGCTCAAGTCCGAGATGTCCAAGAGCTCCGCTCCGACCCTGTTCCAGGTCAACGGCCCCACCGGTCTTAAGAACTGGAAGGATTACTGCGCCGACCTGTCCGATACCAAGCTCCGCGGTGAGCTCATTGACGACTCCCTGGCTCTGCAGTCCGATGGCAAGGATCTGGGTATCGACTGGGTCCAGGAGAGCTACGGCATCATCTACAACAAGCAGCTGCTCGAGAAGGCAGGCTACAAGGCCGAGGACATCAACTCCTTCGACAAGCTGAAGGCTTGTGCTGACGACATCCAGGCCCGCAAGGACGAGCTTGGCGTTGAGGGTGCCTTCACTTCTGCCGGCATGGATGACTCTTCCAGCTGGCGCTACACCACCCACCTCGCCAACCTCCCGCTCTACTACGAGTTCGAGAAGGAGCACAACCAGGAGGACGACGAGATCAAGGGCGAGTATCTCGACAACTTTAAGCAGATTTTCGACCTGTACATCACCGACTCCACCTGCGATCCTTCGCAGCTTGCCTCCAAGACCGGCGACGATGCCACCAACGAGTTCGCAACCGGCAAGGCCGTCTTCTATCAGAACGGCTCTTGGGCATACGCTGACCTCACCAAGGCCGGTATGACCGACGACCAGCTCGGCATGCTGCCGATTTACATCGGCGTCGACGGCGAGGAGAACCAGGGCCTGTGCTCCGGCGGCGAGAACTACTGGTGCGTGAGCTCCCAGGCTTCCGAGGATGCTCAGAAGGCCACCGAGGACTTCATGTACTGGTGCGTCACCGCTGACACCCCGACCAGCATCATCGCCGACAAGATGGGTCTGACCGCTCCGTTCAAGAGCGCCAAGGAGACCACCAACGTCTTCTCGCAGCAGGCCGTTGCCATGGCCAAGGACGGCAAGAAGACCGTTGCTTGGGACTTCGTCTACATCCCCTCTGAGGAGTGGAAGAAGAACCTCAAGCAGGCTCTGATCGCCTATGCTGCCGACAACAGCAAGTGGGACGGCGTCAAGAACGCCTTCGTTGATGGCTGGAAGACCGAGAAGGCTGCTTCTGAGTAAGCAGTTGCTGCCCAAGCTATCTGATTAGCGACAGGGGGCGGGCAGACGTTGGTTTGCCCGCCCCCTGCATATTGAAAGGACCCTTTTATGGGCAAAGCACTCAAGCGCTGGTGGCCGCTCTTTATGCTGCCCACGTGCCTGGCGTTTATGATCGGGTTCGTGATCCCCTTTATCCAGGGTTTCTATCTCTCGTTCTGCCAGTTTATTACCATTAACAACGCGCACTTTGTCGGTATCGCGAACTACGTGCGCGCGCTGTCCGATCCGCAGTTTGCCACGTCGTTCTTCTTTACCGTGGCGTTTGCCTTCCTGTCGACGGTGCTCATCAACGTGATCGCCCTGGCAATTGCGCAGGCGCTCACCCGCAAGGCGCTCAAAGGCACCAACATCTTCCGTACGATCTTCTTTATGCCTAACCTGATCGGCGGCATCGTGTTGGGCTACATCTGGCAGATCCTGATCAACTGCCTGCTCTCCAACGTGGGCGCCCAGCTCATTGCCCTTAACTCCGCTGCCGGCTTCTGGGGCCTTATCATCCTGACCCTGTGGCAGCAGGTCGGCTACATGATGATCATCTACATCGCTGGTCTGCAGTCCATTCCGTCCGACTACATCGAGGCCGCCAAGGTTGACGGTGCCACGGCATGGCAGACGTTCTGGAAGGTTAAGATCCCCAATCTGATGCCGACGATTACCATCTGCCTGTTCCTGTCCATCACCAACGGCTTTAAGCTGTTCGACCAGAACCTCGCCCTTACCGGCGGCGCCCCCGCGCACTCCACCGAGATGCTCGCCCTGAACATCTACAACACGTTCTATTCGCGTGCCGGTATCGCATGGCAGGGCATCGGTCAGGCCAAGGCGGTTATCTTCTGCATCCTGGTCGTAGCCATCTCCATGATTCAGCTTAAGGCCACGAGGTCCAAGGAGGTGCAGCAGTAATGAAACGCGATAAGGTTATCAACCGCGCGCTCTCGATTTTCTTTACGATCCTGTCGCTCGCGTGGATCTACCCCGTGTTCATGATCGCGCTCAATTCCTTTAAAAAGGCAACTGCAATCAGCACCACCACGGCATTCGATCTGCTCACGCCCGAGACGTTCAACGGCCTCGCAAACTACATGCATGCCCTTAACGAGCAGGGCTTTGCCTCGGCATTTATGTACTCGCTCATCATCACGGTCACGTCGGTCGTGCTGATTTTGGTGTGCTGCTCCATGTGCGCTTGGTACGTGGTGCGCGTCAACAACAAGATCTCGAACTTCTTCTATTACCTGTTCGTGTTCTCGATGGTCGTGCCGTTCCAGATGCTCATGTTCACGCTGTCCAATTTGGCGGACCGCATCGGCTTCAACACGCCGTTCAACATCTGCTTTATCTACCTTGGCTTTGGCGCAGGCCTGGCGGTCTTTATGTTCGCCGGCTTTGTAAAGAACATCCCGCTCGAGATCGAGGAGGCGGCCATGATCGACGGCTGCAACCCGGTCCAGGTGTTCTTTAAAATCGTCCTTCCCATCATGAAGCCCACCTATCTTTCGGTCGGCATTCTCGAGACCATGTGGGTCTGGAACGACTACCTGCTGCCCTACCTCACCCTCGACTCCACCAAGTACAAGACCATTCCTATCTTGATCCAGTACTTCCGCGGCGGCTATGGCCACGTCGAGCTCGGCCCCATGATGGCCTGCATCATGATGGTCGTTATCCCCATCGTCATCATGTACATCCTCTGCCAGAAGTACATCATCGACGGCGTGGTGGCAGGTGCCGTCAAGGGCTGATGCCGTAACTGTTTTGCAAGTTTCTGCGGCGCCCCTCAGCGCGGCGCCGCACATCGAAAGGTAAAGACATGGCCGAGATCGTTCTCAAACATGTTCAGAAGGTGTATCCCAACACCGAGTCCAAAAAGAAGGGCTTCTTTGGCAAAAAGAAGAAGACCGAGGAGAAGAAGCATAACCTTAAGGTTACCGAGGATGGCGTGCTCGCTGTAGAGGACTTCAACCTCACCGTTCACGACCAGGAGTTCGTCGTTCTCGTTGGTCCCTCTGGCTGCGGTAAGTCCACGACGATGCGCATGGTTGCCGGCCTGGAGGACATTACCTCGGGCGATGTGCTCATCGACGGCAAGCGCGTCAACGACGTGGCGCCCAAGGACCGCGACATCGCCATGGTGTTCCAGAGCTACGCTCTGTACCCCAACATGACGGTGTACGAGAACATGGCGTTTACGCTTGAGCTCAAGAAGGTCCCCAAGGACGAGATCGACCGTAAGGTTCGCTCCGCTGCCGAGATCTTGGGTATCACCGAGTACCTCGACCGTAAGCCCAAGGCGCTTTCGGGCGGCCAGCGTCAGCGTGTCGCTATCGGCCGCGCCATCGTGCGTGATCCTAAGGTCTTCCTGATGGACGAGCCGCTGTCCAACCTGGACGCCAAGCTGCGTAACCAGATGCGTGCCGAGCTCATCAAGCTGCGCCACGAGATCAAGGGCACGTTCATCTACGTCACCCACGACCAGACCGAGGCCATGACCCTCGGCGATCGCATTGTGGTCATGAAGGACGGCGTCGTCCAGCAGATCGCCACCCCGCAGGAGGTCTTCAACCATCCCGCGAACATCTTCGTTGCCGGCTTTATCGGCGTGCCGCAGATGAACTTCTTCGATGCCCAGCTGGCGCGCTCGGGCAACGGCTTCACCGTCAAGACCGAGGATATGAACGTGGCGCTCGCCCCCGAGACCTGCTCTCAGCTTGCTCTCAACTGGGACGGCGGCGACGTGAAGGAGATTACGGCCGGCGTGCGCCCCGAGCAGATTCTGCTTGCCGACAAGGGCGAGGAGGGTGCGCTCCAGGGTACCGTCGAGGTGACCGAGCTCATGGGTTCGACCGAGCATGTCCACGTGACCGCTCCCGATGGCCAGTTCGTCCTGATCATTCCCGTTGTCGACCTTGAGGCCAAGGGTGCGCTCAAGGCGGGCGACTCCATCTGGTTCAAGTTCGAGAAGAACGCGACCCATCTCTTCGATAAGGTGTCTGGCAAGAACCTTATCTAGGCCCGGTGCATCCAGGCCCTCCCTTTGGGCGACTGCGGTATTGCCATCCTTTTGCCGCGGTCACATATAAGACTCCCCTCCCGTCCACTGGGCGAGAGGGGAGCCTTTCTTTGTGTTGGGGAGGTCTGACGGTTTGTCTCGTTCTGTAACAGTAAGGTTGGATTACGGCGGCCAAATGTTACAGATTGAGATAAACCCAAGGGGAAGGACCGGTATGTCTCGATCCGTAACGCCAGGGGCCGTTTTTGCCGAGTTGTTGTTACGGATTGAGATATTTCGGCGGGGTGGTTGTGTTTGTCTCGACCTGTAACAGGTAGGACCGTTTTGCCTATGTAGATGTTACAGATCGAGACAATTTGGTCGAAGCGGGCCACAGGTCAATGTATCGGCACAAAAAACGGAGCCGCGTTGCCACGACTCCGCTTTCAAGAGGATGGGTAAAGGAAACGAAATTAGCTCAGGTGCCAAATCTCGTCGTTGTACTGGGAGATCGTGCGGTCAGACGAGAAGGTGCCGGCGTTGGCGATGTTGATCAGTGCCTTGCGCATCCAAGCGTCCTGGTCCTCGTAGTCTGCCAGCACGCGCTCCTTGGTCTGGATGTACTCCTCAATGTCGAGCAGGGCCATAAACCAGTCCTTGCCCTTGATGTCGTCGTGCAGACGCTGCAGGCGCTCGGCGTTGCCGGTCGCCATAAAGGCGGGGTTGGTGATGAAGTCCACCAGCAGCTTGATGCCGGGCTTGCGATAGAGCGCGCCGGCGTCATAGCTGCCGTCGGCGTAGAGCTGTTCGACCTGCTTGGAGGAAGCGCCAAAGGTGTAGATGTTCTCGTCACCCACGAGCTCGGCGATCTCGACATTGGCACCGTCAAGCGTGCACAGGGTCAAAGCGCCGTTGAGCATGAATTTCATGTTGGAGGTGCCGCTCGCCTCCTTGGAGGCCAGGCTGATCTGCTCGGAGATGTCGGCGGCGGGAATCACGCGCTCAGCAGCAGTGACGTTGTAGTTTTCGATCATGACAACCTGCAGGTAGGGGGCCACATCGGGATCATTTGCAATCCACTGCGACAGTGTCAGGATCAAATGGATGATGTCCTGGGCGATGGTGTAGGCAGGTGCCGCCTTGCCGCCAAAGATGATGGTGACGGGGTGTTCGGGTTTATTGCCGTTCTTGATGTCGAGATACTTCCAGATGATGTAGAGCGCGAGCATCTGCTGGCGCTTGTACTCGTGGATACGCTTGACCTGAACATCGATGATGGCGTTGGAGGGAATGGTCACACCCTGCTCGAGCGCCATGAACTGGCGCATGATAGCCTTGGCCTCGGCCTTGGTGGCGGCCAGGCGTTCAAGTACATCCTTGTCATTAGCGAATTCGGCGAGCTTGCTTAGGTCGCCGGTACTGCGCCAGTCGGTGCCGATCACATCGTCGAGCAAGCTGGCAAGCGCGGGGTTGGCGCCATGGATCCAACGGCGGAAGGTGATGCCGTTGGTTTTGTTGGAGAACTTCTCGGGATAGATCTCGTAGAACGGGTGAAGCTCGGTGTCCTCCAGAATCTTGGTGTGGAGTGCGGCGACGCCATTGATGGAGAAGCCAAAGTGAATGTCCATATGGGCCATGTGGACGGTGTCGTACTCGTCGATGATGGCGACGCGTGGGTCGTCGTGCTCGGCCTTGGCAACCTCGTCGAGCTTGACGATGATGTCGGCGATGGCGGGCGAGACCTTCTGCAGGCTGGCGAGCGGCCACTTCTCGAGCGCCTCGGCAAGGATCGTGTGGTTGGTGTAGGCGACCATGGAGCGCACGATGGTAACGGCCTCGTCAAACTCGATGTCGTGCTCGGTGGTGAGCAGGCGGATGAGCTCGGGAATGACCATGGTGGGGTGCGTGTCGTTGATCTGGACCACGGCGTAGTCGGCCAGGTCGTGCAGGTTACTGCCGCGCTCGACGGCCTCGTCGATCAGGAGCTGGGCGGCGTTGCTCACCATGAAGTACTCCTGGAAGATGCGAAGCAGGCGGCCCTGCTCATCGGAATCATCCGGATAGAGGAACAAGGTGAGGTTCTTGGCGATCTCGGTCTTGTCGAAGTCGATGGAGCTGCCGGGGACCAGGCCGTCGTCGACACTTGCCAGGTCAAACAGACGCAGGCGGTTCTTGGTGGGCTGGCCGTAACCGGGCACATCGATGTTGACGAGCTTGGAGGTGACGGCAAAATCGCCAAACTCGACGGTGTAGGAGCGGTCGTCATCGATCAGGATGTCCTGCTCGCCAAGCCACTCGTCGGGGACGGCCTTTTGCTGGTTGTCGGCAAAGCGCTGGCGGAACAGGCCGTAATGGTAATTGAGACCCACACCGTCACCGGTAAGGCCCAGCGTGGCAATGGAATCCAGGAAGCACGCGGCCAGACGGCCCAGGCCGCCGTTGCCCAGCGAGGGCTCGACCTCAAACTCCTCGATCTTGTTGAGGTCGTGGCCTGCGGCGGTGAGCTGGTCCTTAACCTTGTCGTAGATGCCGAGGTCGATCATGTTGTTGATGAGCAGCTTGCCAATCAAAAACTCAGCAGAGATGTAATAGAGCTTTTTCTTGCCATTGTTGAGCGGGCAGGCGGCGGAGCGCTCCTGTACGAGCTTGACCAGCAGTTTGTAAATGCGGCGGTCATCGAGTTGCTCGAGCGAAGTTCCGAAGGATTGCTCGGCAAGATCCGCAAGATCGATACGGGGCATGTTTCCTCCTGTGGTGAGTTGACGACATGTCAGAAATTCAAAAGAAGCCCGCGCGAGGGGATTGGGGTGGCCTCGCGCGGGAAAAGCGGTCGCGTCCGCACGGTGGGGTGGGGTCGGGTCGGGCGCGGTAGCTCCTATTGAGGAAGCTCGATTTCGGCTTCCGACGGGATGCGGAAGTAGGTCTCGGTCCAGTCGGTGAGTTTGTGCTCGAGCTCGCGGGTGATGGCGCCGTCGAGCATGCGCCAGGTCCAGTTGCCGCCCAACGTGGCAGGGGTGTTGATGCGCGCCTCGTTGCCCAAGTTGAGCAGGTCCTGCATGGTGTAGATGCACGTGTCGCTCACGCTGGCGGCGATGGTGCGATTGAGTGCGTCGGCCATGGACTCGCCGGCCTGCTGATGGGTGTACAGGGCTGCCTGCTCGCGCTGACGCGGGGTAGCCGTTCCTTCAAACCAGCCGCGTGCCGTCTCGTTGTCGTGGGTGCCCACGTAGGCGACGGTGTTGGCAATGTAGTTGTGCGGCAGGTAGTACGAGTTGGCGCCCTCAAAGGCAAACTGCAGGATCTTCATGCCGGGGAAGCCCGAGTTGTCGCGCATATCGATGACGCCGGGGGTGAGGAAGCCCAGGTCCTCGGCGATGATGGGCAGCGTGCCGAGCTTTTCCGCGAGCGTCTTGAAGAACTTGAGGCCGGGTCCCTGCGTCCACGAACCGTAGGACGAATCGGGCGAGGAGAACGGCACCTCCCAATAGGCCTCGAAGCCGCGGAAGTGATCCAGGCGGATGACGTCGTACATGTCGAGGGCGGCGCGAATGCGGCCTTCCCACCAGGAAAAGCCGTCGGACTCCATGGCGTCCCAGTCGTAGATGGGGTTGCCCCAGTACTGGCCGGTGGCCGAGAACTGGTCGGGCGGCGTGCCGGCGACGCTTGCGGGATTGCCGGCGGCGTCGATCTTAAAGAGCTCAGGTGTCGCCCACATTTCGACGGAGTCACGCGAGACGTAGATGGGCAGGTCGCCGATGATCAGGATGTCGCGTTCATTGGCATAGGCCTTGAGGCGGCTCCACTGGCGATCGAAGAAGTACTGCGTCATCTGGTGGTAGAGCATACGCGCCGGATGGTCGGCGCAGACCTTGGCGGAAGCCTCGCCGCGGGTACGGAGCTCCGCGGGCCACTCCCAAAACGCCTTGAGACCGCACTCCTCTTTGACGGTCATGAACTCACAGTAGGGGATGAGCCAGTCCTCGTTGGCCTGGATAAAGTCATCAAAATCGGCCGGCTTGTCGGCAGCAAAGCGCTCAGCGGCGCGGTCGAGAATCTGACGGCGACCGCCAAAGATAGCGCCGTAGTCGACATTGCTGGGGTTGGATCCCAGATACACACCATCGATATCGCGCTGCTCCAGATACCCTGCCTCGATAAGCTCGGCAAAGTCGATAAAGTTGGGGTTGCCTGCGCGGGCCGAGAACGACTGATAGGGCGAATCGCCATAGCTGGTCGTCGTAAGGGGCAGAATCTGCCAGTAATGTTGTTTGCACGAGGCGAGAAAAACGACGAAGTCGTAGGCATTCCAGCCAAAGCCGCCGATTCCATATGGTCCGGGCAGAGATGAGACGGGCATGAGGACGCCGCTTGCACGCTCCATGAATGCGCTCACCAACCTTCTTGTTGTGGGGTCGGCCTGCCGATGGGTGTGCAGTCCGCCTCCGATGTTCTGATTCGACACGCCTATTGTAAAACATGTTGTTTAAACATGTACAGGCAAGATAAAAAAGTTGGTCGATTTTCGGCGAATGGCTACATGCTATGAAAAAGCCCCGACCTCACAACGTGAGATCGGGGCAAGAACGGTATGTAGGTTTTTGCTACTCGGCGTCGGCGAAGCCGTTGGGGTTGTGGCTCTGCCAGTTCCAGCTATCGCGGCACATGTCCGCGATGTCGTACTGGGCCTTCCAGCCCATCATGCGCTCGGCCTTGGAGGCATCGCACCAGTTGGCAGCGATGTCGCCGGCGCGGCGCTCGCGGATCACGTAGGGCAGCTCCTTGCCACAAGCCTTGGAGAAGGCGGCGACGACCTCGAGTACCGAGGTACCGGTGCCGGTGCCCAGGTTAAAGATCTCGACGCCGGTCTTGCCGTTCATCCAGTTGAGGGCGGCAACGTGGCCCGAGGCCAGGTCACAAACGTGGATATAGTCGCGCACGCCGGTACCGTCGGGGGTGGGGTAGTCATTGCCAAAGACCTGAACGGCCTCGAGCTTACCCACGGCAACCTGCGCGACATAGGGTACCAGGTTGTTGGGGATACCCTTGGGGTCCTCGCCGATCAGGCCCGACGGATGGGCGCCGATGGGATTGAAGTAGCGGAGCAGCACAACGTCCCACTCGGGGTCTGCGGTGTGAACGTCCATAAGGATCTGCTCAATCATCCACTTGGTCCAGCCATAGGGGTTGGTTGCGGGCTTCTTGGGGTCTTCCTCGGTGACGGGCGGGTTGTCCGGATCGCCGTAGACGGTCGAGGAGCTCGAGAAGATGATGGACTTGCAGCCATGGTTGCGCATGACGTCGACGAGCACCAGGGTGTTCTCGATGTTGTTGTGATAGTACTCGACGGGCTTGCTCACCGACTCGCCGACGGCCTTAAAGCCGGCGAAGTGGATGACGCGGTCGATCTGATGGGTGTCGAAGATCTTGTTCATGGCCTCGCGGTCGAGCACGTTGGCCTCGTAGAAGGTGAGGTTCTTGGCGGCCTCGTCGCCCACGATGGTCTTGACGCGGTCGACGGCGACGGCGCTGGAGTTGGAGAGATCATCGACGATGACGACCTGGTAGCCACCCTCGAGCAGCTGAACGACGGTGTGCGAGCCGATAAAGCCGGCACCACCGGTAACGAGGACGCAGGTGTCTTTGGGGTCGAGTGCTTTGGACATGTAGTCTCCTATCGAATCAGGAACACTTCTTTAGGGGAGTATAGCGCAGGCAGGGACGCCCAAATCGTGCGCTGTAGGAAAAGCAGAGGAGCGTGTTAACGTACTTATAGAAATGCTGCGTGGACATAACCTCGACTTTGGCATTTGCTTACGAGCCGCTGACCTTGTAGTTTCCTGCCGTTCGTGGAAATCGTTGGGACGCGCCATATGTACGCTAATATGTATGAGTTGAGCGACATATAAATAAACATGTAACGGAGTACATATGTCACCAAACAGCGATTCCATCCTTTCCCAGGAGCTCTCGCGCCGCACTGCCCTCAAGGCCTTATTCGGCGCCGCTTCTGCAGCCGTTCTTTTTGGCCTGCCCGCTCGCGCCCGTGCGGCGGAGGCCACCAAGGAAACCACCGATAAGCTCAATGCGGCCCAGGCCCAGCTCGACGAGGTCCAGGCTCAGCTCGACAGCATTGCGAGCGAATACGCGGCGCTGGCCAACAAGAACGCCCAGACTCTCAGCGATATCGAGGGCGTACAGGGCCAGATCGACGACACGCAGACGCAGATTGACGAAAAGAAGGCCGAGCTCAAAAAGAAGCGCGACGATCTTTCCGATCGCGTTTCCGCCAGCTATAAGTCGGGCGGCACCAACATCCTGTCGCTGCTGCTCGCCTCGGGTTCGTTTGAGGAGCTCGTCGCCAATGCGCACTATGTTGAGAAGATCAACAAGAGCGACCGTGACGCCATCGAGGATATCCAGACGATTCAGGCTGAGCTCGACGCACAGAAGACCGAGCTCGAAGCACAAAAGGCCGACCTGGAAAAACTCAAGGACCAGCAGACGGCTCAGATGCAGGATATGCAGGCCAAGCAGCAAGAAGTCCAGACCGTGCTGAACGGTCTTTCCGACGACGTCAAGGAGCTCATGGCTCAGCGCGATTCCGAGATCCTCGCTGCCGCCCAGGCTGAGGAGGCTGCCAGGAAGGCCGCCGCCGCGAACAAGAACAATTCCTACTCGGGTGGTTCAAGCTCGGGTGGCGGATCGTATGCGCCCGGAACCCCGCAACAGAATGCCGGCTCGGGCAAACAGCAGGCCGTCGTCAACGCGTGCTACTCCACGCCTTCGCCGGGTCAGAACTGGTGCGCGGCGTGGGTTACCAATGTCTTCCGTAACGCCGGCGTGGGCTATTTTGGCGGCAACGCGTGTGACATGTTCAACGCCTGGTGCTATAGCTCCGATCGCTCGGCGCTGCAGGTGGGCATGATCGTGGCCGATTCCTCGCACAGCGGCACGGGTGCTCCGGGCCTTATCTACGGTCATGTGGGTATCTACGTTGGCGGCGGCATCGTTATGAGCAACGAGGGCGCCATTACGTCTAAGTCGCTTGACTCGTTTATTAGCTTCTATGGCACTGGCTCTGGCGTGCGTTGGGGCTGGCTCGGCGGTATTGCGCTGTCGTAGCTGCGGCTTGGTCCGGGACAGTCCGAGAGGCATAAGGTTGCCTGCTCGGGCAGTCCTGCTCGCACGGAGAGCACATTAAGTGCTCTCCGGCTCGTGCGGAACTCGCGATCAACCTTATGCCTCTCGGACTGTCCCGGCCCTCTCGGATTCGGGGCGCGACACACCGGACTGGGTTATCTGAATAAATATGGTGAAGGCCCCTTTCGGGGCCTTCTCTTTTAGAGGAATTCGCCGACTCGGTGGACTTCGGGTTCTAGGTCTACGTTGAATTGGTCTTTGACGGTTGCCTGGATGTGGCGGATGAGTTCGTCGACATCGGCGGCGGTGGCGTGGTCGGCGTTGACGATGAAGCCGCAGTGCTTCTCGCTCACCTGCGCGCCGCCAACGGCGTGTCCTCGCAGGCCGGCATCCATGATGAGCTTGCCGGCAAAGTAACCCTCGGGGCGCTTGAAGGTGGAACCGGCACTCGGCATGTCGAGCGGCTGCTTTTCCTCGCGGCGCTGGCGGTAGTCGTCCATGTCGGCCTTGATCATCGCGGCGTTGCCCGGTGCGAGGTTGAAGGTGGCAGAAAGAACGATAAAGCCGTCGTCGGCGATGCGACTCTTGCGATAGCCCAGGTTGAGCTCATCGACATCGAACTCGATGATGTTGCCGCTGCCGCGGGTGCCGTCGTCGAGCATGCGGGCGGGCTTGTAGACGCGCACAGACTCCAGCACGTCTGCCATGCAGGCGCCGTAGGCGCCGGCGTTCATGTAGCAGGCGCCGCCGACCGATCCGGGGATGCCCGAGATGGGCTCCATGCCGGTGAGACCGGCCTCGGCTGCCGCCGCGGCGACATCGGAAAGCAAGGCGCCGGCCGCCGCCGTGACGTGCGTACCGTCGACCGTAATGTCGGAGAGGCCTTCGCCCAACGCCACGACGACGCCGCGGATACCCTTGTCGCCGACGAGCAGGTCGGAGCCGTTGCCCACGATGGTGAGCGGCAGGTCGCAGCGATAACAGGTGTCGAGCGTGGCGACGAGGCCCTGCTCGGTATCGGGCGTGACAAAGACGTCGGCCGGGCCGCCGATCTTAAACGTGGTGTGCTCGCGCATGGGCTCGCTCATCAGCACGTTGTCCTCGCCGGCAACGCCAGCAAGCGCGCACAGCAGGTCCTCGTTAAAAAAGTCGTTCTCGTGCATACGAATATCCGCCTTTTGGTGGTCGTTGTCATCAATCGATTGCAATATACCCCACCCGGACGGATTTGGTGCGCTGGCGGCGATAAAACAGCCGTCTACCGGATTGGTAAAGTGTTTATCACCGAGGTAGAGGGGTAGTCGCTATACTTTCAAGAGATTGCGCGTAAACCCGGAAGGAGCGAGATGGCCAACAAAGTCACCCTCAAGCAGATCGCCCAGGAGGTGGGGCTTTCCCCCTCGTCGGTCTCGCTTGTGCTCAATAATCGGCCCTGTCGCATCTCGGAAGAAAACCGCAAGCTCATCAAGGAGGTCGCGGCGCGCAACCACTATGTTCCTAACCAGATTGCGCGTAGTTTGGTCATGCGCGAGTCGCGCACGCTGGGCCTTATCGTCCCTAACATCGAGAGCCGCTTTTTTGCCTCGCTCGCCGGTAGCCTGGAAAAGCGCTGCCGCGAGGATGGCTATGCGCTCTTCATTACCAGCTCGGGTGGAAGCGCCGATGACGATCTGGAGCTGCTGCGCCAGCTGGTGACGCGCGGCGTTGATGGCGTCTTCCTGGTCGTGGGCGACGAGTTCTCCGACGACCGTGCTCTGCGCGAAGAAGTCAGCCACCTGCCCATCCCGGCCGTGATGGTCGACCGTGCCATTGAGGGGCTCGAGTGCGACAAGGTGATGTTCGACCACGAGATGGGCGGCTACATGGCCACCCGCTATCTGATCGAGCAAGGCCACCGCCGTATTGCCTGTCTGGTTAACGCACGCCGCTCCAATACGGGTCGCAAACGACTTGCCGGCTATGAGCGCGCACTGCGCGAGGTTGGCTTGCCTATCGACGCACGTTTAGAGTTTGAGAGCGAGTACTACATCCCGAGTGCCTACGAGGCCTCGGAGGCGGTGCTCGCAACTGATGCTACCGCTGTGTTCGCAAGCTCGGATAACATCGCCCTCGGTCTGCTCAAGCGCTTGCACGAGATGGGGAAGAGCATCCCGGGCGACATCTCGGTGGTGAGTTACGACAACTCGGCCGCCGACGTTCTCTTTGAGCCGGCGCTGACCGCGATTGAGCAGGATCCAGGTATCCTCGCGGAGCATGCTTTTGGCTGCATGTCCAAGCGTCTTGCCGGTAGGGGCGGTAGACGTGCCGAAGAAGTCGTTCTGGAGCCGGCGCTTATCGTGAAGGGCAGCGTGCTCGATCTTACCGAATGTAGCTAAGCGTACTTGTTTGTTTGCATAGATTGCATGCGGAGTGTCCGCTATTTACCGGCGGGGCCGGGGTGCCTGCCTTGTTTTGAGAAGTTCGCGGAGCCCACTTCTCAAAACAAGGCAGGCACCCCGGCCCTCGTCCGTGAACTCTTCCGCTGGGCGAGCTATAGACGCCGCGCACCGATGCGGTAAAGCGGTGGCTTGAAATTGGTGCTATATTCGGCTTGAGTTGTTTAATGCTAGTACGGGAGGCTGATATGGGGCTGTTCAAGAAGAAAAACCCGCAGGATGCCTTTGATCCCGATGTGTTTACCATCACGGATACGATTTTGGACCCGCCGCGGTTTACGTTTTTGCCGGCTATCTACCAGGATGCCACGCGCCGCAAGTGGGCCGTGCATCAGCGCGGCGGCGAGCCGAAGATTTTTGACTATGCGGATGTGTTGCAGTGCGAAGTGGCCGAGGCGGGCGATCCGGAGGCCGAGGAAGTGGCCTCAAAACAGGAATTTGCCCAGCGTATCCTGGCAAATCCTGCCAAGGCGGCGAAAATAAACGCTGCCAAGCGTAATATGTGTCTTGGTATGGGCGTTGTTGTGGCGGTTCAGACGGGAAAAGACGAGGTTTCCAAATTAGAGATTCCCGTTATGACCGACGAAGTCAAACGCGATTCAAGTCTATATAAGTCGTATCGGAATGTCGCTGAGAAGATCAAGGCCGAATTTGATGCCATGGGAGGGCTGGTCTAATTTTGGCGGCATACGTTTCTGAATGAGGAGTCTGTGCAATGGCAGGCGAATCTTATGCAATTCCCCCCAAAGATCGTGCTGTTGAGGGAATTCTTTGGTATATCCAGCACCACCAGCTTGCCGGCGGCGATCGCCTGCCGGCTGAGCGCGTGCTGTGCGAAGAGATTGGCGTTTCGCGTACGGCGTTGCGCGCCGGTATCACGCGGCTCATCTCGTGTGGAACGCTCGAGAGCCGTCGCGGATCGGGTACGTATGTGTGTCCTCCCAAGCCGCTGAATATCTTCCAGGAAACGTATAACTTTTCCGATGCTGTGCGGACTGCCGGCCTGCACCCCTCTTCTCGTCTGGTTTCCACCGGGACCATCGAGGCGGATGAGGCGCTTGCCGACAAGCTTGGGGTGGCTGTGGGCGCTCCTTTACTCCGCATGCAGCGCATTCGACTTATAGAGGGCGAGCCGGCGTCAATCGAGACCGCTCACGTTAACCTGTCCCTGTGCCCCGCGCTTCCCGAGCACGATTTTGAGTGTGAGAGCCTTTACGATGTCTTGCTCAAAGAAGGTGGCGTGCGTGTTGAGCATGGACGTGAGCATATCTCCATCTCGCGTTTGAACGCCGAAGAGGCCGAGCTGCTCCAGCAAGAAGAGGGAACGCCGGTGTTCTATGAGAGCTCGATCGAATTTGATAAGGACATGCGTTTTGTGGAGCATTGTAAATCGGTGATTTTGCCCACAAAGTTCCGCTTTGCCGATAACGGCGAAGAGAACGGCATGAGGAGCGTGGCAGGTGAACAATGGCTGAAACAGTAGATGCCACCCCGGTTTATATGCGCATTCGACGCCGCATCGAGGAACGTATCGAGCGCGGTATATATCCCACGGGTTCCATGATTCCGTCCGAAAAAGACCTTGCCGAGGAATTTGGTACGACACGCTTGACCATCCGAAGCGCTGTCGATGAACTGGTTCGGCGCGGGCAGATTCGCCGTGTTCCGGGAAAAGGTGCCTTTGTGGCGCAGAAAGTACCTGCTTTTTTTGAACGCACGGTCGGTTTCCGTGAATCGGTCCGTGCTTCGGGCGGCGAGCCGTCCGTCCGTATTCTCGCGCGTTCCAAGCGTTATGCGGGGCCATATTACGCCGACCTGTTTGGCATCGCCGAGGACGACCTGCTCTATTCCGTTCGACGCCTGAACTGCATAAACGGTAGCCCCGTATCGATTGAGACGGCGCTGATTCCCTGCCTGCTGTTCCCAACCATCGAAGATATTGACGTGTCGGTCTTCAGTTTGTACGAGACCTATGAGATGCTGGGCCGAAAGCCAGTCATGGCACAGGAAAAGCTCGATATCGAAGCGCTGGGCGCACGAGATGCCGGCCTCCTTGGACTGGAACAGGGCGATCTTGTTTTGCTTTTGGAATGCGTGAGCTATGACGCGAGCGGTCGGGCTATCGAGTATGTAAAGTCCTTCAATCGTGGCGATACGGGCGGCTACACCTATACGTACTAGCTGGTATTTTGTGAATAACGGCTGGGAAACTAACCAGTTTTGATCGTTGAGTCAGCTGTATATACAACCTTACAGGGCTCAAAATCGACCGTTCGCCGATGGGGATAAATTAATCGACAAAGAGGTATCAAAAAGCCGTAACCTGTAACTGTGATTGGTATCAAATACTAATGATTTGTTACGAGGTGAGACGATGAAGATGCTCGATTACGTTCAGCTTGCCCATGTGCGTATGGGGGAGAACCTCGAGCGTTCGTCTGAGCTGGTAGCGCAGCTCGTTGATATTTTCCAGTCCGGTTCTTTTGACGCGCTGCGCATCGTTGCTTCGGGTTCGTCGCGCCATGCCGCCGATTGCGCCCGCGATTACCTGCAAGATGCCCTGCAAATGCAGGTGTCCGTTGTGACGCCCGAGGCCTTCGTCGATTTTGAACACACCTATCCGCAGCATGTGCTCAACATTGCCGTTTCGCAGAGTGGCTATTCGACCAATACGATTGCGGCGCTCGATTACATGCGCGCACACGATATGGCTGCAGTTGCGCTCACGGCAAACGTCGAGGCACCCATCAAGGAACACGCTGACATCGTTCTTGACTACGGTGTGGGCGTCGAGTCGGTGGACTTTGTGACTCTGGGCGTCGAGGTGCTCGTTGAGTACCTGGTGCTCTTTGGTATTTACGGCGGTCAGGCGCGCGGAACGATTGACGCCAAGGGCGTTGCCCAGCGTCTTGACGACCTGCGTGAGGCTATCCAGGCCAATGCCGTGATGTGCAAGACCGCCGAGGCATATGTCCAAGACCACATGCTCGAGCTTTCTGAGCACACGCCCGCCATGGTCGTCGGCAACGGCCCCAACTATGGCGTTGCCGAAGAGGCGGCCCTCAAGCTGAGCGAGACCATCAAGATTCCTGCCATGCATCACGAAGGCGAGGAGTTCGTCCACGGTCCCGAGATGCAGATCGTTCCGGGCTATCTGGTGTTTATCGTCGACGATCCGCAGGGGTCGGAGCGTCTTGCGAATATCGCTGATGCGCTATCGAACGTTACGACAAAAACGGTGCTGCTCACGGCCCATCCCAAGGGTAGGGCTCACGAGGTTGCGGTGCCTCAGGTGGCTCCGCTGCTCAGCGCAATTCCCAATCTTGTGTTCTTCCAGACGATTGCGGCCATGATAGCCGAGCGTTTGAAGTCATGGGACGTGCACCCGTATCTTGATGCCGTCTCCAAGCAAATGGAGGTCAAGGCAGAGGGCTACGAAGAGTCAGTCAATGCGCTTAAGGCCAAAGCGGCCGAGTGTTACGGAATGTAAGCTGGTTTTGATGCCCGTTGGCATGGGGGATGTGGAAACAACCCCAGAAAGGAGAGACAAATGAAGGAAACCGAGAAGATCGAGATCATGCATTTCGACCAGGAGGGCTATCTCGAGGACGGCAAGGCGCTCTACGAGACCGGCAAGAAGATGACCGCGCTCGCCGACAAGGTCGCCGACGAGGGCTACGACGCCGTGTTCCTGATGGGCGTCGGCGGCACCTGGGACGAGCTCATGCAGCTCGAGTACCTCATGAACAAGTTCGGCGACCGCGACCTCGAGGTCTACCTGATCCACGCCGCCGAGTGGAACGCCATGGGCCACAAGCGCATGACCGAGAAGTCCGTCGTGCTCACCGCCTCCGAGTCCGGCACCACCCCCGAGGTCCTCGAGGCCGTCAAGAAGATGAAGGGCATGGGCGTGCGCGTCTACGCCATGACCAAGCCCGAGGGCCCCATCGGCCAGGCTGTGGGTGCCGAGAACTGCGTCGCCATGGCTTCTGACCATGGTTCGGGCGGCTGCGAGAAGGGCTACTACCTCGCCGACTGCTTCGGCCTGCGCCTGCTCAACCGCCGCGGCTGC
>CAJMHW010000020.1 GCA_905213325.1 Collinsella aerofaciens | reverse complement strand
CTCGCCCGCTACGCCGGCATCGGCCGCGGCCTGCGCATGGGCGGCACCCAAGTCGACCTCGAGCGAAAGGCCCGCCTGGCGCAGACGTTCCAGCACGGCAAGGTTCTCGGGCACGGCCAGGAACTGCTTGACGCTCGCCGCAATCTTGGGACCGATGCCCTCGCACTCGGCAATATCCTCTTCGCTCGCCAAGATGAGCTTGTCAATCGACAGGAATCGCTCGGCGATGACCTCGCCCACACTCTTGCCCACGTGGCGGATGCCCAGGGCAAACAGTACGCGACCGAGTGGCTGGCTCTTGGACTTGTTGAGCTCGGCGATGATTTTCTCAGCCGTCTTGAGGCCCACCGGAATGGGGTCGCCCTTCTTGACGCCCTTTTTGCTGTTGGAGCTGGCATAGGTGCGCCCCGTGTCCAGGCCTGCGATGTCGTCGACCGTGAGCTGGTAGAAGTCCGCGACATCGTGGATCAGCCCGGCGGCAATCATCTTGTCGACGATCTCGTCGCCCAGGCCGTCGACGTCCATGCAGCCGCGACTCACCCAATGGAGCAGGCGCTCCTTGAGCTGCGCGGGGCAGTCGATGGACACGCAGCGGTAGGCAACCTCGCCATCCTCATGGACCACGGGGCTGCCGCACACGGGGCAGACCTCGGGCATGTGCCAGTCGACCGAATCGGCCGGGCGCTTGTCGAGCACCGGCCCCACGACCTCGGGGATCACGTCACCCGCCTTGTGCACGATGATGGTGTCGCCCTCGCGCACGTTTTTGCGGCGAATCTCGTCGATGTTGTGCAGCGTGGCGCGCGCGATGGTGGAGCCGGCAACCATCACCGGGTCGAACTCGGCGACCGGCGTGAGCACACCGGTGCGGCCCACCTGGATGCGAATTTCGCGCAGGACGGTCTGCTTTTCCTCGGGCGGGAACTTAAAGGCAATGGCCCAGCGCGGTGCGCGGGCGGTAAAGCCCAGGTCGAGCTGCTGCTGAAAGCTGTCGACCTTTACGACCACGCCGTCGATGTCGTAATCCAGGTCGCCGCGGTGCTCGAGGGCCCGGGCGCAGAACTCGTGAACCTCGGCCGGCGTAGCGCAGCGTGCCACGTTGGGGTTGACGCTAAAGCCGGCACTGCGCAGCCAATCGAGGAACTCGCGCTGGCTGTGGACGTGCAGCGGGTCGGTATCGGCGATGGCATAGATAAAGGTGGCCAGGTCGCGACGCGCCGTGACCTTGGGATCCTTTTGGCGCAGGCTGCCGGCGGCGGCGTTGCGCGGGTTGGCGAAGGGGTCGCGGCCCTCGGCATCGGCCTCTTCATTCAGACGAACAAAGCTGCCCTTGGGCATATAGACCTCGCCGCGTACTTCGATGGTACGCTCGCGGTCGGCACCCATGTGGGCGAGCGCCGGCTCGGACAGGTGCATGGGCACATCCTTGATGGTACGCACGTCGAGCGATACGTCCTCGCCCGTTGTGCCATCGCCACGTGTGGCGGCGCGCACAAAGGTGCCGTTTTGGTAGGTAAGCGCCACGCCCAGACCGTCGATCTTAAGCTCGCAGGTATAGGTGACACTGCCGGCACCGAGCGCATCCTCGGCGCGCTGGAGCCATGCGTCGAGCTCGTCCAGATCCATGGCATCGTCCATGGAATACATGCGTGCCATGTGCGTGACCGGCGTAAACTGCTCGCTCACGTAGCCGCCCACGCGTTGGGTGTAGCTGTCGGGCGTCACCAGGTCGGGGTAGGTTGCCTCGATTTCCTGCAGCTCAACGAGCATTTTGTCAAAGGCGGCGTCCGTGATCTCGGGCGCATCGAGCATGTAGTAGCGATAGGCGTGGTAATCGAGCTCGTGGCGCAGCTCGGCCGCACGCGCTGCCGCCTGGGCACGGGCGTCGACCGGTGCGGTGGCATCCGCGCTCGCGGGCGTTTCGGTATCGATGTCCACGCCGTCACCAAACAGGCTCGATTGCTCCATAGCGGCACTCCTTCGCTCGATTTCAAACGGATACTAGAGTACCACCGGTCGCAATGAGGCCGAATAGCGGTCTCGAACCGCACCGAATCGGCAGCCGCCAGACTGGAGTGGACAGTTAGTTCAGATACGTATAAATCCTAGAGCTGAATCAGGCACGAACACCCCTGTTTCAACTAATTTGGGCTCCTCGAGACCATGTAAACGTCCCGCTCTCCCGTCCAAACACCCATTCGAGCCCCATCCCAATCAAAAATTGCTCAAAACGCATCCCAAGCTGCCCCAGATTTATACGTATCTGAACTAACTGTCCAGACCATTCCGGACCAGGCCTCTTTTCAGCCCCAAGCGATCCGTTTTCCTCCGTCCCCAACGGATCAATAAGAAAAGAGGGGCTGTCCCACACTTGGCGGGACAGCCCCTCTGGCTTCGGCATATGCGAAACGGCTCGCTAGTAGCCCTGGCCGTAGCCCTGGCCCTGACCCTGCTGGCCCAGCAGCTCCTCCAGGTACTGGCGCAGCTGCTCGTCGGTAATACCGCCGTTGCCGGTGTCGGTCGAGCTGTCGTCCTGCTGCTGGTTCTGCAACTCCTCATCGGAGCCCAGCTCAACCGTGACCTTCTTCTCGTCCTTGCCGCGCATAAGCGTGATCTCGACCTTCTCGCCCACCTCGTGGCTGCGCAGTGCGATGATCAGGCCATCGGCGCTCGTGATCTCGTCGTCGCCCAGCTTGGTGATGACGTCGCCCTCCTGAATTCCGGCCTTAGCAGCAGGACCATCCTCAACGACGCTCGCCACATACGCGCCGCTATCGGTGCTCAGCTTGTTGGTGCGGGCGTTAAGCGCATTGACGCTCGAAAGTGTGGCGCCCAGATACGGATGAACCGGCGTCTTGCCGCCGATGATCTGGTCGGCAATGTTCTTGGCGTAGTTAACGGGAATAGCAAAGCCCACGCCCGAGCTGGAGCCCGAATAGCTCTCGATGAGCGAGTTGATGCCCACCAGCTCACCATTGTCGTTAACGAGCGCGCCACCCGAGTTGCCCGGGTTGATGGCGGCATCGGTCTGGATCATGTTGGCATAGATAGTGTTACCGTTGGTAGAGCTCATGGCCGTGGAGCGATACAGTGCCGACACAATGCCCGTGGAGACAGACTGCTCGTTGCCGAACGGCGAGCCGATGGCCATAACCCACTCGCCAACGTTGAGCTTGGAGGAGTCGCCAATTTCGATCGGCGTAAGCTTGGAGGCGTCGGCGTCCTTGAGCTTGATGACGGCCAGGTCGCTCGAGGCGTCGTTGCCCACGAACTCGGCCTCGTACGTGGTTCCGTCGTCCATGGTAACCACGTACTGGTCATAGCCATCGACCACGTGGTTGTTGGTGAGGATGTGGCCCTCGGTATCGAGCACCACGCCCGAGCCGACGCTGCCCGAGCTGTCCGACTCGTCGGCAGACTGCGAAAGCGAGCCATTCTGGCTACCGCTCGAAGTGGCGGTAATGGAAACCACGGAGGGCAGGGCCTTAGCAGAAACGGCCTCGGCCAACGTGGTGTCCTCGGAATCAATCGTAATCTTTTGCGTCGACGAACCCGAAGCACCCGCCGTCACGGCATTCTTGCCGCCACCGATATCGAGCGTGCCGCTCATAATGAGCGCAATGACCAGCAGGGCTCCGCAGGCACAGCCGGCAAGCGCCGTAATAAAGATCGGCAGCTTTTTGGTCTTGGTCTTGACCACCGTGTGCTTGTTCACGACCTGCTGGCCACCCAGCGGCTTGCCGGTCTGCGTGTCGTAGGCCTGCACGTAGGGAATGTTACTGCCGGCAGGCGTCGACTCCACCTGCACACGCGGCTGCTGCTGGGTCTCGCCGGTGTTGCCCGCATCCTGGGGACGCTGGGAATCGTACTCGCTCATGGCTGCGATCCTTTCGTCAAATAACCAAAGGCCCGCCAAACATGTGGCGGGCCATCATTGTTCACGTTGAGTTGTACCCCAATATGCGGGCGCAAGTGTATGAGAACGCAATCTTTTAGGAAGGCTTAAGTTCTGCCGCAGACCCGAAAGGAATCCGTACCTGCGTCAAAACCACCACAAAAGTGCCTGTCTCCTTTGTGGTGGAAATCTAGTCCTTAAACAGATAGCCCACGCCGCGGACGGTGGTGATGTGCGCCGCGATCTGCGGACCCACCTTGGAGCGGATGCGTCGAATGTGCACGTCGACGGTGCGCGTGCCGCCGCAGTACTCAAAGCCCCATACGCGGTGCAGCAGCACCTCGCGGCTGTAGGCGCGGTTGGGGTGCGTCGCCAAAAAGCTCAGCAGCGAGTACTCCATCAGCGTCAGGTCGATGGGCTCGTTATCGAGCGTCACCTGGTAGGTGGCCAAGTTGATCTCGAGGTTATCGATGTTGAGCACATCGTCGGCGGCGACGGTCTCCTCCTCGCCCATCAGGCGCTGCGCACGAGCCTTAAGCTCGTTGGGCGTCGCCGTGGGGCATACAAAGTCGGCATGCGCGTGATTGGGCAGGCGCAGGGTGCCGAGCGCCTCGTCATCGACAATCACCAGCATGGGGACGCCGCCGCGATCGTCAAGCCACTTGGCAATCTGATCGATGCGGT
This sequence comes from Collinsella aerofaciens, assembly GCA_905213325.1. Taxonomy (GTDB): domain Bacteria; phylum Actinomycetota; class Coriobacteriia; order Coriobacteriales; family Coriobacteriaceae; genus Collinsella; species Collinsella aerofaciens_AG. The sequence continues at coordinate 32,978 of CAJMHW010000020.1, read as the reverse complement.
CGCTGCGGATGCCATCGGAATCGAGAATCAGCAGGTCAAAGTCGTGCGCCGCAGTCGGCGAATCGGGGGTTGCCAGGCTCACCTCGACACCCAGGGTGGTCGTCAAGCTGCGGGCAAACTCGTGGAAGCGCGTCGTGCGCGCCATGAACAGGGCACTCTTTTCGGACATATCGGCCTCCAAAGAAATGAGCTCAATCGTACTGGAACAAGCCAGCGCGATTAGGAGTTCGCCAGGTAGTGCTTGATCTCCCACTCGGTGATCGTAGACTCAAACTTATGCCACTCGTCGCGCTTCTTTTTGAGGAAGAAGCTGTGGATGTGCTCGCCAAGGGCATCCTTCATAAACTGCGAGTCCTCAAACACGTCGAGAGCCTCTTTGAGCGAGCGCGGCAGCGGCGTGTAGCCGGCCTCGACCATCTGACGGTCGGTAAGCTTGAGCGTCTCGGCCGTTGCCTCGGGCGGGAGCTCCAGCTTGCGCTCGATGCCGTCCAGACCAGCCGCCAGCGTGACGGCGTTGACCAGGTACGGATTGGCCATGGGGTCGGGGCTACGAAGCTCGATGCGCGTGGACAGCTGCTTGCCGGGCTTGTAGACCGGGATGCGGACCATGCTCGCGCGGTTGCGCAGGCCCCACGTGGCGTACTGCGGCACGGAGTCGCCGCCCGTGGTGATGCGCTTGTACGAGTTGACCGTGGGGTTGGTGATGGCGCTGATCTCGCGCGCGTGCGCCAGAATGCCGGCCATGTAGTGCTTGGCGATATCGGAGAGGTGGTACTTCTCGTCGTCCTCGCCCCAAAAGACGTTGTTGCCGTCGTGGTTGAACAGCGACTGATGCAAAAACATGGCGCTGCCGTCCTCGCCCGCCAACGGCTTGGGCATAAAAGAGGCGTGGCAACCGCTCTCGTAAGCCTGCTGCTTAATGATGAGTTTGGCCGTGGTGATGGCGTCGGACATGCTTAAGGCCTCGGCGTGGCGCAGGCTCATGCCGTGCTGCGAGCGGCCGGCGGCGTGGAAGGTATACTCCACGGGCACGGACATCTTCTCGAGCGTGAGGACCGTATTGCGACGCAGGTCGCGGGCGGCATCGCTCACCGAAAGATCAAAGTAGCCCACGTTGTCGAGCGGCTCGGGGGTGTGCTCGTCGGGGAAGTAGTAATACTCCAGCTCGGCGCCCACGTTGAGCAGATAGCCAGCCTTCTCGGCCTTGCGGAACATGCGGCGCAGGGCATCGCGTGGATCGCCGGCAAAGGGCTTGCAATCGGGAGTGCACACGTCGCAGAACACGCGGGCGACGCCGTTGTGGCTCGGGCGCCACGGCAGGATCTGGAAGGTCGAAGCATCGGGAAACGCCAGCATGTCGGCTTCCTCGGGCGTGGCAAAGCCCTCGATGGCGGAGCCGTCAAAGCCAATACCCTCCTCAAAAGCGACCTCGAGGTCCTCGGGGCTAATGGCAAAGTTCTTGAGGCGGCCGAGAATGTCGACAAACCACAGACGCACAAAGCGGATGTCACGCTGCTCTACGGAGCGGAGTACGTAATCGATGTTCTGCTGGTTCATGTCGCTCCCCTTTCTTTCGGGCGGGTTTCGACTGGTCTATATCGCAGATACTATCGCAGAAAAATGTTTCCGCAGGGTTAAAGCGTATCAAGCGCTCAAAAAACGTGCGCGAACAGGCCGTTGCGAACGAGCGGTTAGCGCGAGGTCGATGCGCGGTGTTCGATGTGGCCGGGGATCTCGATGCGTTTGGGCGCCAGCTTTGCGGCCTCGCCCACAGTAGTGGTAACAACGTCGATGCGCTCGGACAGGCGCTCGACCACGCGCTCGGCGATGGTAAGGGTGTCTTGCGCGGCCGTGGTCACGCCGCCAAAGAGCACGTGATTCCAGGGGTAATCGTCAAACGTTGCGATCTTGAGACCCGCCGGCAGCGAGGGACCAAGCTGCGCCAGTGCCTCGGTCAGACGCAGGAAAACCAGGCCGTTGACGGCAATGAGGCCGAGCTTTTTGCCTGCATAGCCGCGGATGGTCTCGTCCAAGCGACCGACGCCCGTGGCGCCACCGTCGGCCAGGGTGACGACCTCGCCCGCAAGGCCGCGGCGCGAAAGCTCGTCGGCAAAGGCCTCGGCGCGCTCTCGACGCACGGGGCTATCGTCACTTGCCTCGGTGAGCAGGCACAGACGCTCGCTGCCCGCAGCTGCCAAGGCATCTACCAAGCCGGCGACCAGCTCACGGTTGTTAGATGTCACCAGGTCAACACCGCCGTCGGCAACGTCGCGGTCGAGCAGCACAACGGGCAGACGTCCCGCTGCCGCGGCGATCGCCTCGTCATTGCCTCCGCAGGTGTTGACGACCAGGCCGTCCACGCCGGCATCGATAAGTCTGGTGAGCGACTCCGCTTCCTTAGCGGGGTCGTTGCCGCTAATGGCCGTCATGAGCGAGCAGCCGCGCGCCGCGGTGCTGGCGGAAAGGCCCTCGAGCATGGCGCTCGAGAACGGGTTGGCGATGTCAGCCAGAATCACACCGATGAGGTTCGTACGCGAGCTGCGCAGATTGCGCGCGGCGGCACGTGGGCGATAGCCGGTGCGCTCGATAACTGCCGCGATGCGAGCACGGGTCTCCTCGGTCATTTGCCCGGGGCGGTTGTTGAGGTAGCGCGAGACCGTGGCCGGACTCACGCCCGCCTCGGCGGCAATGTCCTTGATTCTCATCTGCGCCATAACGCACCCCGTTTCCCAATTGTCGGCGATCTGAGCCATTTTAGGCATTTTTTTAAAAATCTCGGTTGCAAAACGCTGTAGGTGAGTATACTACAACTCGAAACGAAACCGATTTCGTAAACCGATTTCGGCGAGCGTTGGCACGCAGGTGCAAAGACGCACCCTACCGTCTTGGCACCTGCGTGCCAACGCCATATCAAAGGTGTACGCACGAGTAAAAGGAGCTGCGCGACCATGGGTAAAACGGTTCTTACCTTCGGCGAGATCATGATGAGACTCTCACCCAAAGACCACCTGCGTATTGAGCAGGCAACCGAGTTTGACGTCCGCTACGGCGGCGCCGAGGCCAACACTGCGCTTTCCCTGGCCTACCAGGGCGACAAGGCCGCTTACGTCTCCGTTGTCCCGGCCAACCGTCTGGGCGAGTGCGCCCTGCGTTCGCTGAAGGCCTACGGCGTCGACACCACGCGCGTCGTGCGTCAGGGCGACCGTCTTGGCTCCTATGTGTTTGAGGTCGGCGCCTCGCAGCGCGGTAACGGTTGCGTCTACGACCGCAAGTACTCTGCCATCAACATGGCCAAGCGCGACGTCTTTAACTGGGACGAGATCCTCAAGGGCATCGATGTCTTCTATTTCTCCGGCGTGACCCCCGCCGTCTCCGATGAGATGGCTGCCGCCTGCAAGGATGCCCTCACCGTCTGCCGCGCCAAGGGCATCACCACCGTGTGCGACGTGAACTATCGCGGCAAGATGTGGTCGCCCGAGAAATCGCAGGCCACCATGAAGGAACTCCTGCCGCTCGTCGACATCTGCATCGCCAATGACGAGGACGCGCCTGCCGGCCTTGGCATGACCTGCGTCTCTGGCTCCCTTGCCCACGGCATCGAGGAGCGCGACACCTACGTCGAGATGGCCCGCCAGATCTGCGCCGAGTACGGCTGCAAGAAGGTCGCCTCGGTCGTCCGCAACATCTCCTGCGTCGAGCGCTCCATCTGGATGGGCATGCTCTTTGACGCCGAGAGCGGCGAGCACTGGTTCTCCCCTGCTCACGATGTGCACGTGCTTGAGGGTGTTGCCGCCGGCGACGCTTTCAACGCCGGCCTGGTCCACGCCCTCATCAACGACTTCGATCCGCAGGCTGCCGTCAACTACGCGATTGCGGCTTCGATCCTCAAGCTCACCATCAAGGGCGACTCCAACTTGGTGACCGCAGACGAGATTGCAGCCGTAGCATCAGCCGCCGACGGTGGCACCCGCGTCGCGCGCTAGTCCGTCTCCATTCCGCAGGCCGCAGCTTTCCAATCCCATACCCCTGCGGCCCGCTCCCCGATTCCTCCGGCCGGGCAAAACCACCAGTCCCATTCCGGTTTTGCCTGGCATTCCCTACATGACTGGTCGAGCAGCCGGTTTTGGAATTGCTTGAACCCCAAGCGGTGCCTCCGATAACCAATCCAAAATCGGCTCCTGACCAGCACATTTGGTAATCACGCGCCCATGCGCGCCACACATCGAAAGGAACATCATGTTCGATCAGTTCTACACCACGCTTGAGTCCCTGGGCATCGTGCCGGTCGTTGTGCTCGACAAGGTCGAGGACGCCGCCCCGCTCGCCCACGCTCTTATGGCAGCTGGCATGAAGTCCGCCGAGGTCACCTTCCGCACCGCCTGCGCCGCCGAGTGCATCGCCGCTATGGCCGAGGCCGAGCCCGAGATGTGCGTTGGCGCCGGCACTGTCCTGACCGTCGAGCAGGTTGAGCAGGCCCGCGCCGCCGGTGCCAAGTTCATCGTCTCCCCGGGTTACAACGAGGACGTCGTGAAGCATTGCATCGACATCGAGCTGCCCGTCCTTCCCGGCACCGTGACCCCCTCCGAGGTCACCGCAGCCGAGAACCTGGGCCTCAAGGTCACCAAGTTCTTCCCCGCGTCCCAGTATGGCGGCCTGAACACCATCAAGGCCCTCGCCGCTCCGTTTGTCGGTCACCGCTTTATGCCTACCGGCGGCGTGAGCACCGCCAACGTCGAGGAGTACCTGAGCTCCTCCGCCATCATCGCCTGCGGTGGCACCTGGATGGTCAAGCCGGCCCTGTTTGCCGACGGCGACTTCTCCAAGGTCGAGCAGATCGCCCGCGAGGCCATGGACGTCGTCAAGAAGGTCCGCGGCTAGGTTTAGCTCTCTATCGTGAAAGGGGGCGTGCCCTAGACCTCGCCCCCTTTCTTTTAAAGCGGCTCGGAAGCGCGCCGTTTCCGTCACGAACAAGAACCAAAACCGTCTTGTATGCTGATAGAACGTGACGGAAGCGACACGCCCCCGAGCCGCTTTGTATAATCGGCTGGCAGTCGCGCTCAACTGAGCCACTTCGGTAAAAGCCGAGCCATCAAAACAGCTGCGGCGCCGTCTGGAGGAATGGACCTTTGCTTCCGGTCTTTTCCTCCAAGCGGCACCGCATCTTTGTGCCCCGGTCACACCCCAACGCAGTTGCGGTGAAATAGGGACTGTTTGCGCCACCTAGGTCACAAAACAGTCCCTATTTCACCGCAACTTATATGGGGATTGATTAGATGAACGAGTCTTTGGACAGCTCAAAATAGTCGGGATGCAAGGCGATAACCGGACCTTGCTCTTCGGGCATCAGGTGCAGGTGCGTCTCTGCCAGATAGCTCGCCGCGTCGGTATCGCCCCTCTTAATGGCCACGAGAATCCGGCGATGCTGCCGACGAATCGGCTCCCAATCCAAATCCTGCGACACCATACGCAACCAGTTATATCGCTCAAAATGCGTGTTGATGCTCTTCATCCAACCCCACAACATGTGACGACCGGCAATCTCAAAACATGTCTCATGGAACAGGTTATCCAGGTCAAAGAAACGGCGCGTTTCGCCATGGTCGAGCGACTCGGACTCGGTAAGAATCTGCTCAAGCCGCTGCTTTTGCTCGGGCGAGGCGGTCGAACAGCATTTAATTAGCACGCTTCTCTCGAGCTTCTCGCGCAAAAAGCAGGCGTTTTCGGCGCGTTCCATGCTGATCTTAGAGACGTAGGTGCCGCTTTTGGGACGCGTTTCCACCAGCTCCTGCTCACGCAAGCGCACAAAGGATTCGCGAATGGGCGTGCGCCCGATTCCCGTCTCCTTTTCCAGACCAATCGCCGAAAGACGCGTGCCGGGCCTGAGCTCGACATAGATGATCTTGGAGCGCAATGCGTTGTACGCCTGGTCTTGCAGGCTCTGATAATGCTGGTGCTGTTCCATAAAGCCCTCGGATGAAGCTCACGGTTTGTCGAATTTCACCATGCAATACTATCGCATCCCCCGCCCCATCATAAGTTGCGGTGGAATAGTTCCTGTTCAAGGCCTTCAGCAGCAAAAACAGGAACTATTCCACCGCAACTACAGCCAACGAGTTGTTGCGATTAGGTGAACGTTCACCTTTTTATTGTTTTTCTCTTCGCAAATAAAATCCCGTGCGTATACTTAGGCTCAAACGAAACCGATTTCGTTGAGCGTGGGCAATAGGGTGTTAAGACACACCCTACCATCTTGGCATCTTATCGCCCACGCAATGCCATTTGCTTTCTTCCCGTCTCGTTGGACCTTTAGTCCCATTCCGGCACAGCGAGACACTTCCTAGACGACTGACCGTGGGGCCGGCTTTTCTGCTTTTGCAGCAGTGCCTCCGATAACCCTCTTTTGCCGGCCCGGGTCAGCTTTTTCACACAACCGAAAGGACGGGTAGCAACATGCGACCGCTCATTATCATGCATGGCGAGAACATCGACTGGTGCCATACCGTCATTAGAATGCTGATGTATCTTGTGGGCGTTGCAGTACTGGCACTCGGTATGAGTCTCCAGACGGCATCCGGCCTGGGCGTCGCCGCGCTCACGTGCTTTGCCACAACCCTATCCATGCTCACTGGCAAGACGCTCGGCTTTTGGATCACCGCAACCTACGTCGCCTACATCGTGGCGCAATTAGCCATCTTGCGAAGCGAGTTCCAGCCGCGCATCCTGCTCGAGTTGTTCTTCTCAACGCTGATTGGCGGCTTGACCGACCTCTTCATGGCGGTCAACCCACTGCATCCCACGGCACTCCCCACACAGATTGCGACCATGCTGCTCTCCCTCGCTGTCACCGCATTTGGCGTAAGTCTCGTCGTCAACATGGGCGTTGTCCCCAACGCGCCCGACGGCTTGGTGCAAGTCATTGCCGAAAAGCTTAAACGCCGCTTTGGTGACGTAAAAGTCGTGTTTGACTGCTCACATGTCGCCGCCTCGCTCGCGTTGTCGCTGATCCTTATGTACAACCTGGGCGGCTTTGGCGTCACGACCGCCATCTCGGCACTGTTCCTGGGCCATGTCATCAACGTCGCCAACAAGCTGTTCGCCCAGCGCTTTATCCGCGCGGCATTCGGAAAATAGCACCACCGTAAGAACCCGAGAACAGCGCTATACGTTGCTATATCTCACTATACTTTGCAATATCTTGCTATACTTTGCTATATCTTGCTATATCTTGAGCAAAGGTGGCTCACATGCAAACAAACCCTTTTAAGCCCACAGCAGGTAAAACACCTCCCACGATTATCGGCCGCGAAGATGTACTTGAAGAATTCAGTGAAGGCCTCACCAACGGGCCTGGTGCCCCTGGGCGCCTAATGCGCATAGCCGGCGTCCGTGGAACGGGCAAGACGGTCCTCCTTGACGAGTGCTCACGTTTGGCGCAAAGCCGTGGCTGGACGGTCATAAAAGAGGTCGCAACCGAGGGACTTTGCCAGCGCATTCTCGAACAGCTGCAGCCCAAATTCCAGGCCAAACACGCCAGATTTGAGCCCACCGTAGCTGGCATATCCATCGGCAGCATAGATATTGAGCGAATCGGCCCATCGCTACGCGACGCCATGAGACAGACAATATCCAAGAATGGAAATGGCCTGCTCATCACTCTCGACGAGGTTCAAGACGCAGAGCTCGATGAGGTCCGAACGCTCTCCATTGCGATTCAGCAGGTTATCGGCGAAGACCTTGATATCGCCTTTGTTTTTGCTGGGCTGCCTTCGATGATTGAAAGCATCATCAACGGAAAGACACTTGCGTTTTTGCGCCGCGCCCTCCCCTTTGATCTGAAGGCTGTGGCAGTAACCGAAGTGTCGTACTCCCTCGAGGAAACCATTGAAGCGTCTGGCATGGAGTTGCAGCCAGGTATTGCCGGCCAACTTGCCGAGGCAACGCAGGGCTATCCTTTCATGATTCAACTCGTTGGATACTACGCATGGCAGTTGGCAAGACGCGCACATACAACGATTATTGGAGAAGAAGAAGCCGAGCGTGGCATTGCAACGGCACGCGAACGCTTCTGCGCCATGGTGATTGAGCCCGCGCTGCAGCGCATTCCGCCCACGTGCATCGCTTATCTGCTGAGCATGGCGTCTTTGGGGCAGACGAGCTCGACCAGCATGGTTGCCGATGCCCTAAACAAAACGCCTCAACAGGTGAGTTCCGTCCGCAGCCGCCTGTTAAGAGAATCGATTATCGAGGCTCCCTCGTACGGCAAGGTCTCATTTGCCATCCCCTACATGCGCGACTACCTCTACGAGCACAAAGCCGAACTGGAAGTTGAACTGTAGAAACGGCAACTGCCCTGCAAGACGAAAACCGTTTTCGTACGGATTAAAGCAGACGTAAACGATTTTCGTCTTGATTTGCGTACGGAATTAAGACGTAAATTGCGCTTTCGTACGCTTATTACCAGACGCAAATTGTTTTCGTCCGGCCATGCGTCCCCAATCTAGACGAAAAGAGCCCCGAGCTCGTATTGAACTGCATCCCAATTCTTGGACGGGCGCCGATGCCCTGATCTCTGCCATGTCGAGGTGCGAGATCAAATCCTTGGCGCGCTCGCCGGAGTGGTATGCCTTGTTCGGCGCCACCTTCCTGTAGAGCTTCTTGAGCTTCGTCTTCCCCTTGTTGCCCGGCGGCATCTCCGTCTCAGGTGGCAGCCCTAGGAAGGACAGGACGCCGGGCAGGTCGCACAGCATCACGTCCTCGATGTCGGCCTTGGCCGCCAGGTCGACGACTCTCTGCGCTGTCGGCGAGATGTTCGGGGTGCTGCTACCGCCCGCTGGTTCGGAAGCTGGCGGGCAGTAGCGGGCAGTAGCGGCAGTAGCGGTGTGGCTCGATAGGCCCGAATATCCGTAAGGAAGGTGCTCACTCTCATATGTGCTGATATGCCTCGCCTCGCGAACCTTGGGATGCTTCCTGAGGTAATCCCTCAATTCGAGCCACTCTTTATGCTCATAACGCTTCGAAATCGTTTCCCCGTCGACAGTTTCCTTCACATAATGGTATGTTCGAACGCCTTCGAACTTGCCGAACCCGTTCTCGACGCTGAAGTTTCTGAACCAGCGCGAAAACCCATTCAGGTCCATGAAGTTGACTTGGGGATGCCTGTCTTTCGTTCGTTCGAATGAGTGGACGAGCGGAGTGCCTTTGACTTGTTCCAGGCCGAAGGCTTCCATTTCGCGGGCCTGCTCCTTTTTCCAGAATTCGAGATACGACGTCAGCGTCTCGCTTATCGAGATCCTCCGCACGCTTTTCTTGCTTTTGGGCGAGCGAACGCTTCGATCGGCCGCGAACTGCTGCTCAATGAGGATGCTTCTGTTCTCGACGGAGACATCGGACCACGTCATCCCGAGGGCTTCTGCCCTTCTCATGTCGGTGTCGAGCATGAGCATCACGCATGTGATGTGCGCGTCCGGTTCTCGATTGAGTAGGATGTCGAGTAGGCGAGCGGCGTGATGGTTCCTTCGCGGTTGTCGTGGAACTTTTTTGCGTACGAGCCGACGGTGTCCCTCGATTTTTGGACGTAGGTGCCGCTGTTGAGTTCTGCCTTGTAAGCTTCGAGTGCGGCGTCGACCTCTCGGCTTTTGGTGGTATGTATGGTCTGCCACGGCGAATAGCGGTATTTGCCCGTGACCGGATCCTTGCCGAGGCTGTGACGGTAGCGCCACGTGTATTTGTCGCGGCGTTGCTTCGTTCCTTTGCCTATGACGAGAGGTCGGTCGTTCATCGTGTTCCTTGCCTGAAGTGCCTGAGAATCGCGCTCGGTTGCGCGGAATGGCGCAAAGGGCTGGGGCGGGTGGGCATTACCCTTGGTGGAGGGCCCTGCGTGGGGTCACACCCCAAGGGTAATGCTCCGCCTGACCGCTTTCAAGCTCGTTGTGGGTCGAATTTGGGTCGAATAATTCCGCGTACTTTTCTTTCGTAAATCTATGAAAACATCAAATGACCTGGAGTTATATTGACTTCAATTTGGGTCGAAATGTCTGAATGAAACAACGTCGTAGCGACCTCATAACCCGAAGGTCGCTGGTTCAAATCCGCCCCCCGCGACCATGAAACTTCAGGTCGGAAGCATAAAAGCTCCCGACCTTTTTCTTTGTCTAGGGGTTTCGGCATCTCTCGTTCTTTGGGTACCTCGAGGCGGGCAATCAGATAGATGCTTACGAGTATCATAGGGTCTTTTTACGTCGCGGTCGTGTCTCGTACTGGTGCGCCGCTCTTTGTGGGACGTGTCACTTTGCCATAGGTTGTCCGGCGGCGGGGCGCAGGTCGTTCCCCGTGGCGTCGCTCCTTTCGACGCTACGCTGCCTGGCTACTCGTTCCACTGGTGCTTTTTCATGTCGACGCAGCCGTTGTCTCGGAAGGCGACTCCTTCCTCCGTCAGTAGTGCTCGCTGGTCGGGGAAGTTTGGCGCGAGGCGTCCCGCGTGGTTGACGACGCGGTGGCAGGGATAATCGCCGTAGCGATCCGCCTCGCTCAGCACCGCTCCGACCAGGCGAGAGTTTTTCTCCCTGCCGATGAGGCGCGCTATCTGACCGTACGAGGCGACGCATCCCGCCGGAATCTCTGCCACGACGGAGAGAATCTCATAAACCAAATCTTCGTCCAGGACTTTTCCCATCGTATCGCTCCCGTGTTCGCTTTTGCCTTCGGGGGCGCGGCGCCGATCACCCGTGCTGCGATTTTCGCAGCTCCTCTTACCGAAGCATCGAGGGAAAGCGCGTGCGTGTCAAGGTTGTCTGGTCCAGTTGCTGGCTCGATGCCTCGAGATGTTCGCCTCAAGTGCGACCTGCCCCTATTGGAAAAGGATGCCGAAGATGTATTTGGTGATGGCGGAGCGGCGGATGACCCCCACGAGTTTGCCCTCGTCATCAACCACAGGAAGCTTCTTGAACTTCTTCTTCGCCAGCAGCGCGGCGACGCGGGCGATGCTCTGCTCGGGACGGGCACACACTACCTGGCGCGTCGCGAAATCCATGACGCAGCGATCCTTCAGGTCTTCGATGCGCTGCTCAAGGCTCTGATCGTCGAAGTACAGCATGGACGCGTCGCCGCCCGTGAAGATGGTGTGAGCGCGATGCTGCGCGATGGCTCCCATGACATCGCCGTCGGAGATGAACCCGACCACCTGGTTGCGCTCATCGATTACGGGCATGCTGCTCACCTCGTTTTCGGCGAGCATGCGCACCACGTCGGAAATCGTGCAATCCTGCGTGCAGGTGAACGGCTCTTCAATCATGATGCTCGAAACGGGCGTCCCCTCGAGCTCGAGCGGGATGCGCTCGGACAGAATCTCGGACATCGCTTATGCCTCCTTCGTTTTCGGTGCGGTTTTCTTGGTGCGCACGCTGAATATGGCGCAGATAAGGGAAACGAGGCCGATTGCCGCGCACACCTTGTAAGCGACGCCCGCGCCCACGGCGGTGGCTACTTGGATGCTCGCATCGACGCCGGCCGACGCGGTGACGCTTGTCATGACCGTGATGATGAGCGCCGTGCACAAACCGCCGGCGACCTGGCGGCCGGTGTTCGCGATGGCGTTGCCGTGGGCGATCATGTCATTTTTCAAGGCATTGACACCCCATGTGTTCACCGGCATGTTCGCGAGCGACTGGCCGGCGGACTGCAGCATGCAGAACAGCGCAACCACCAAGATGGGCGTGTTTACCGTCGAAAGCGAGAGCAGGAACAGGGCGCCGGTCATGAGGGCCAGGCCGACGATCGAGATGGCACGCGGACCGAACTTGTCGAACACCACGCCGGAGATAGGGCTGATGATGATGCCCACCGCCGCGGCGGGAAGCATGGCCATGCCGGTTTCGAAGGCCGAAGCGCCAAGCGAGGTTTGCAGCAGCAACGGCAACAGCGTGTTGGTGACCAGGCATGCGGCGTTGATGAGCGTGACGATGATGGCGGCCACGCGGAACTCGCGCGTCTTGAGCGTGCCCAGTTGAAGCAGCGGGTCCTCGATTTTGCCCTGGCGTACGACGAACAGCACCAAGCACACGACACCCGCGACGATCGAGCCGAGCACCACGGGGTTGCCCCAACCCATCGACGAGGCGCTCGAGAACCCGTAGAGAAGTCCGCCGAAGGCGATGGTGGAGAGGACGACCGAGGGCAGGTCGAGCTTGGGGTTCTTCAGCTCGCCCACGTTTTTCAGCATGAACACGCCCAGCACCAGCACGAGAATTGCGAGGGGGACGATGGCGCCGATCATGGTGCGCCAGCCGTACGTGTCGATCACCGCACCGCCTACGACGGGGCCGACCGCGGGACCCGCCGACATGACGATGCCCGCCATGCCCATAGCCGTTCCTCGTTTCTCGACGGGGAACACCAGCATGGGAACCACCGAGACAAGCGGCATGAGCACGCCTGAGCCCGCCGCTTGCAACACGCGACCGATGATGAGGAACAGGAAATCAGGGGCTGCGGCGCACAGCAGCGTGCCCAGCGCGAACACCAGCGTCGCCCCGAAGAATAGCGCGCGGGTGCTGAACTTGTCGATAAGGAACGCCGAAACGGGGACCATGATGCCGCTCACCAGCGGGTATATGGACATGATCCACTGGGCAGTCGAGGCATCGATGGCGAAATCGGACATGATGACCGGCAGCGCAGGCGACATCACCGTTTGGTTCAGTAGCGCCAAGAAGGCACCCAGGACGACGACCGCGACGATGCTGATCTGGGTACCGGTAATGCGCCCATTGGCGGGCGCGACCGTACAATTATCAGACATAAGCTTCCTTCGTATCTATTCGATTCTTCGCCGAAGGCGCGCCGGCCCACGGGCGAAATAACATGCACGTGCTATGCGTGCATCAGATACGACAGGAAGAAAGCGGCTGCTCAGAGCGCACTTGGGGAACAACAGGAGAGGCCCCGTATACCAGGGGCCGCCGAATTGCGATGTATGCTTTGGTCAAATCCTTCATAGCGGGGAGGCATTCTAGCAGCCGTCTTCGCCCCTTTCAAGGGATGTAACCCAGACGTTGATTTTCTTCACCGAGGCGCCATCGTTGACGGGTGGCGTGCTTCTCTATCGCCACACCGCGGGGCGAGGGAACGCCGCGGCGAGCTTGTACATCGGCTATGTGTGCAGCTGCGAGCGTGTCGCCGGCGCGCGCTGGGCGCCAGTCCGATCCGGCCGACTCTTGCCGACGGTCGGTCGCCGTCCTCCTCCATCTCCGCCTGCTCTGTTTTTGCTCGGCTCCCTTGTCGTATCATGGACGGACGAGAATTGAGCGAAGGCGAGCTCGAAAGCGTGGCGCGCGCCGTCGGCGGGATCGACGCTGTGATCGATCCAAAGGCGAAAGATGCCGACACGGTTGCGCTCGTACAGTATCTTGCTGCCGACCAGAAGTTCGAAAAGGTGCTCGATAACCAGCAGATTCTTCGTGAGCCCATCGTTCGCAACGGCCGCCAGGCAACCGTTGGCTACGAGCCTGACGTGTGGAAGGGCTGGGAATAAAGCGGCTGGGAATAAAGTGAAGCGCCCACGCCCGTGGTTTTATCCACGGACGCGGGCGCTTGCGTAAGACGTCTCTTGTCGTTTGAGTGGAGCGCCCCGGCGGCGCTGAACAACGCGCCCCGGTGACGTGGCTCGGGGCTCTTTGTACCGCGCATCTATGAGAGGAGATATTTGATGCGCATGGGCGCTACCCCATGTAGCCACCCTGAATGGCGGAAACTGCATGCTCGGTAAAGAACTTGAGCGTGCCGGAGGTATAGCGATTAGCCTTGGGCTTCCAGGCGGCGCGACGCTCGGCCAGGACGGCGTCGACCTCGGCCGGCTCCATCTCCTTGCCGGCGATGCCAACGATGGACAGCGAGCGCTCGGGAATATTGATCTGGATCAGGTCGCCCTCCTCGATCAGGGCAATCGGGCCGCCCACGGCAGCCTCGGGCGAAACGTGACCGATAGCCGGGCCCTTGGAGGCGCCGGAGAAGCGGCCATCGGTGATCAGGGCAATGCTCGCACCCAGCTCGGGATCGCTGGCGATAGCCTCGGTGGTGTAGAACATCTCGGGCATGCCGGAGCCCTTGGGGCCCTCATAGCGAATGATGACGGCGTCACCGGGCTTGATCTCGTGCGTCAGGACGGCATGGATAGCGTCCTCCTCACAATCGAACGGGCGGGCCTTAAGCGTGGCCTGGAACATCTCGCGCGGAACGACGGTGTGCTTGACGACCGCGCCCTCTGGAGCAAGGTTGCCGTGGAGGATGGCGATGGAACCGTCGGTGCCGAAGGCCTGGTCAAACGGACGGATGATGTCCTCGCGCTTGAGATTCCATTTCTCAAGGTAACGACCGCACTTCTCGTAGTAGCCGTTGTTCTTGAGATCCTCGAGGTTCTCGCCGAGAGTCTTGCCGGTGACGGTCATAACATCGAGGTGGAGCATCGACTTGATCTCCTCCATGATGCGCGGCACGCCGCCCGCATAATAGAAGAACTGCGCCGGCCACTCGCCTGCGGGACGAACGTTGAGCAGGTAGTGGGCGCCACGGTGCAGACGATCGAAGTCGTCGGCGGACATCTCGATGCCAAACTCACGGGCGATTGCGGGGATGTGCAGCAGAGAGTTGGTGGAACCAGAGATGGCGCCGTGGACCATGATGAGGTTCTCGAAGGATTCCTTGGTCACGATGTCACGCGGACACAGGTTGTGCTCGGAGAGCCACACGGACTGACGGCCGGCCTCGCGGGCGAACTCGCGCAGGTCGGAGCTGGTGGCGGGCAGCAGAGCCGTGCCGGGGAGCATAAGGCCCAGGGCCTCGGCCGTGACCTGCATGGTCGAGGCGGTACCCATAAAGGAGCAGGCGCCGCAGCTGGGGCATGCGTTGTGCTTGGCAAACTCAAGCTCCTCGCGGGAAATCTCGCCGCGCTCATAGCGGGCCGAGATGGCGCCGAGCTGCTCCAGGGTCAACAGATCGGGGCCTGCATCCATGACACCGCCGGTAACGACGATGGAGGGGATGTTGATGCGGCCCATGGCCATGAGGTTCGCAGGCAGGCCTTTATCGCAGCTAGCGACAAAGACGCCGGCGTCGAACGGGGTGGCCTTGGCATGAATCTCGATCATGTTGGCGATCATGTCGCGGCTGGGCAGCGAGTAGTTAATGCCGTCGTGGCCCTGGGCCTCGCCGTCGCAGATATCGGTGCAGAAGTAACGGGCGCCGTGGCCGCCAGCATCGGCAACGCCAGCACGGACCTCCTCGACCAGCTCAAACAGGCCCGCAGAACCCGGGTGCGAGTCGCCGAACGTCGACTCGATAATGACCTGCGGCTTGTCCAGGTCCTCGATCGTCCAGCCAGAGCCCAGGCGCAGCGGGTCCATCTCGGGGCTGATGGTGCGGAACTTGCCGGAACGCGGCTGCAGCTTGGCAACCAGGTCGGCGGCCTCCTGCTGAATCTGTGCTTTGGTCTTCTCGTCCATGATGTTCTCCTCTTTTGGTTTGAACGGTTGTACCAATCGTTGGTTAATGAATCAGGTGTAAATGGGTACCGGGCGATGCACTCGGCGAAAGATGCTTAGCTACGCGAACTAGGCGAAGAACGAAATCACCAGGGCGCAGGCAAGACCCGAAAGGCCGATGAGCGTCTCCATAACGGTCCAGGACTTGAGGGTGGTCTTCTCGTCAATCTCCAGGAACGAGGAGCACATCCAAAAACCGGCATCGTTGACGTGCGAGAGTGCCGTGGCGCCGCCGCAGATGGCAAGACAGATGGCGGCACGCATGAGCACCGAAGCGCCGGCGACCGCAGGCATAGCGGCCATAATGCCCGATGCCATGGTCATCGAAACAATAGAGCTACCGACCGAGGCACGGACGAGTGCAGCGATGAGGAAGCCGACAACCACGAGGGGCAGCGGGCAGTTCTCGAGCACAGGGCCGATAACCTGGCCCAGACCGCAGTCCTGCAGCATCCAGCGAATAACGCCGCCGCAGGCGATAACCAGCAAGATCATGCCGACGGGCTTAAGAGAGCGGTCGAGCAAGGCCTTGAGCTCGGCGCCGGAGTAGCCGCGGCGCGCGCCCAGCAGATACATCGCGACGAGCGTGGCGAGCGTCAAAGCGACGAACGGCTTGCCCAAGAAGGCGAGAATCGAGGCGAGCTCGGCGGGCATGGGGATATAAGAGGACAACGTGCCCAGCAAAATCAGACAAAGCGGCGTGAGCACGATGGCAAGCACCATGCCAAAGGAGGGAAGCTCCTTTTCGTCGCTCGCACCCTCGGCAGAGGTAAAGTGCTCCGGAACATCGGTAAAAATGCGACCGCCCACGTTGCGGCCCCAGATGACGCCGGCAATCGCCATGGCAATGAGGGCGGTGGGGATACCGACGAGAATCATGGTGCCCAGGTCGACACCGAGCGTGCCGGCAACCAGGACCGAACCGGCCGAAGGCGGCACGAACGCATAGCCAGCCGCCAGTCCCGCGAGCAGGGCGATGCCGTAGTAGAGGGTCGACTTCTTGGTCTGCGACGCCACACTAAAGGCAAGCGGGATCAAAACGACCACGCCGGCCTCAAAGAACACCGTGGTGCCGATGACCAAGCCGGTGATGCCCAGCGCCCAGCTGGAGTGGCCCTGGCCGAAGGTGTCAATGAAGGTCTGGGCGATCTTCTTGGCGCCGCCGCTTTCCTCCAAAATCTGGCCAAACATCGATCCCAGGCCAATGAGCAGGGCAATGTTTTGCAGCGTGGTGCCCACGCCCTTGGTGACGGTGTCTGCCACCATGTCGAGCGGCATGCCGGCACCGATACCGATCACGAGCGCCGAGACCATCATCGACAGCACGGGGTGCAGCTTGAACTTGATGATGAGCGCAAGCAGCAGCGCGATGCCCACGATGGCCGCGATGACCAGCCTGGTGGGATCAGCCATAAACGTTGGGTCTGACATCTTTCCTCCAATTCATCAGACCTTTTGAATTCGTCTGATGACTATAGCGTGTTTTGGAAAGGCCTGATGTTTCATTTTTGAATTTGTTCGAAATACATCTGATGTATTTGGTAAACGGTCGTATTTGCGCTGCGAACGGTATATCTAAGCCGCCCGACTCAAATCCAGCGGCCAATATCGCATCCGTGGTGCGCTAAAATAGCTCAGATGAATTTTGTAATGAAAGGTATAGCTATGGCCCGCGCCGAATCGGGACTCCCCGAGCAAATATCGGAGAAAATCATTCAATTGATTCTGGATGAACACCTTGAGCAAGGCGATCGCCTGCCCAAGGAAACCGTGCTGGTCGAGCGCTTGGGCGCCGGCAGGAGCACCGTGCGCGAGGCCATGAAGTTGCTGCAGTCGCGCAATATCGTGCGCATTAAGCAGGGTTCGGGCACCTATGTGGCGTCAAACCCCGGCGTTGCCGACGACCCGCTGGGCTTTACCTTTATCGACGACAAGCAGCGTCTGGCGCGCGACCTACTCGAGGTGCGCTTTATGATCGAGCCGCAGATTGCACGCATGGCAGCCGAGCACGCAACCAACGACCAGGTCGTCTGTATCAAAGAGCTCTGCGACGAATCCGAGCACCTGGCCGAGGCCGGTGAGGATTACTCCGCCGCCGACACCGCGTTCCACAATGCCATTGCCGAAAGCTCCGGAAACCTCGTCGTTCCCCGCCTGATGGGCGTGCTCAAGGCATCCGTCCCCCTCTTTATCGACGTGACCGGCAAAAAGCTCGTCGAAGAAACTATCCGCACGCACCGCGATGTGGCCGACGCCATCGCCTCGCGCAATCCCACCGCCGCGCACGACGCGATGTATCTGCACCTGGTGTATAACCGCAACATGATTGCGGAGGGCACGCAGGATCAGAGCGAATAGCAGTCATCGCGACAATTATCTACAACCGTTCGCCTTTTAAAAGTGAACGTTCACCTGATTTTAGGAGAATCTGACTTTTAAATCCTCCTCTTCTCCTATACTGACCTTGTACGAAAAGCAAGACTTATACAGATGAACGTTTCTTTTGAAAGGATCGCTATGTCTGATCTTATGGACAGCTTCCGTCTGGATGGCAAGGTCGCGCTGGTGACCGGCGCCACTTACGGTATTGGCATGGCCATTGCCGAGGCGCTCGGCGAAGCCGGCGCCAAGATTGCCTTTAACGCCCGTCATGCCGACAAGGTCACCGAGGCCGAGAAGCACTACCGCGAGCTGGGCTTTGATGCTCACGGCTATGTTGCCGATGTCACCGACGAGGCCGTCGTCGCCGAGCTCATCGCCAAGATCGAGGCCGATTTTGGCACCACGCCCGACATCCTGGTCAACAATGCAGGCGTCATCCAGCGCACGCCGATGCTCGACATGAGCGCCGAGGACTTCCGCCGTGTCGTCGATATCGACCTCAACGCCCCGTTTATCGTGTCCAAGGCCTGCCTGCCCGGCATGATCGCCAAGGGCCACGGCAAGATCATCAACATCTGCTCCATGATGAGCGAGCTGGGCCGCGAGACCATTGCCGGCTACGCCGCCGCCAAGGGCGGACTCAAGATGCTCACCAAGAACATCTGCTCCGAGTTTGGCGAGGCCAACATCCAGTGCAACGGCATTGGGCCCGGCTACATCGCCACACCGCAAACCGCGCCGCTGCGCGAGACGCAGCCCGACGGCAGCCGTCACCCGTTTGACCAGTTCATCATTGCCAAGACGCCGGCCGCCCGTTGGGGCACGCCCGAAGATCTGAAGGGCCCCGCCGTGTTCTTGGCTTCCGATGCATCGAACTTCGTCAACGGTCACATCCTCTACGTCGACGGCGGAATCCTCGCATACATTGGAAAGCAGCCTCAATAAGCGTCGCCGCAACTGCCCATATCAGGTTTCATCCACTCGTTTTTCATTTGAGTTGCGGTGAGATAAGGATTGGTTTTGGCTTCTATCAGGCAAAACAGTCCGTATTTCACCGCAAGTTAGAAATAGAAAGGTAATTCGCAATGAAAATCGCTCTGATCAATGAGAACTCTCAGAACTCCAAGAACCCCATGATCGAGGCTGCCCTTAAGAAGGTTGTCGAGCCCATGGGGCACACCGTCTTTAACTATGGTATGTATGCCGACGCCGACTCCAAGCCCCTCACCTACGTGCAGAACGGCATCCTTGCCGCCGTGCTGCTGAACTCCGGTGCTGCCGACTACGTCGTGACCGGCTGCGGCACCGGCGAGGGCGCCATGCTCGCCTGTAACTCCTTCCCCGGCGTGCTGTGCGGCCACGTTGCCGACCCGCTCGACGCCTACACCTTTGCCCAGGTCAACGATGGCAACGCCGTCGCCATGCCCTTCGCCCTCAAGAACGGCTGGGGCCAGGAGCTCAACCTTGAGTACACCTTCGAGAAGCTCTTTGGCTTTGGTTCGGGAAACGGCTACCCCGCCGAGCGCGTTGAGCCCGAGCAGCGCAACAAGAAGATCCTCGACGGCGTGCGCGCTGTGACCATGCGCCCGCTCGTCGACGTCCTGGGCGAGATCGATCAGGACCTGGTGAAGGGCGCACTTGCCGGCGAGCACTTCCAGGAGTACTTCTTTGCCAACGCAACCGACGAGGCCATCATCGCCAAGGTCAAGGAGATTCTGGACCTCTAATCGCATGACTCATTGCAGCTGACGCAAGCGGCGGTCGTCCCATGTACGGGACGACCGCCGCTTTTTGCTATCTACCGACTGACGCCGCGGGGATAGGCCTCACATGCACCAAGGGGTTGACTAGAGCTCGCAAGCAACCTTGTAGCCATCGCCGATGGCGTCGCGGATGTTGCCGCACTTGTTGGCATCGCCCAACACGTGGGTGGTAACGCCGGCTGCAGCAAGGTCGTCGGCCAACTTGGTATTGGGACGATAGCCCATGGCAAGTACCAGCGTATCGGCATCGGCGATGGTGTGGATCTCGCCGTCCTTTTCGTAGCTGATGGCATCCTCGGTAATCTCGGTCACCTTGGCCTCGGTCAGCACGTGAACGCCCTTGGAGAGCATGCGCGTGATGAGCACCGCTCGACCGGCGCCGCCCTCGTTGGCGGCGAGCGTCTTGGTCATCTCGATGACGATGACGTCGCGATTGGCCGGCGACAGATCGTTGACCAACGGGGCCAGGTAGTCGGCCGTCTCGCAACCGACGGTGCCGCCGCCCACGATGACAATCTTCTTGCCCGGGAAAGCTTTGCCGCCCAACAGGTCGTCAGCCGTCATAACCTGCTTAAAGCCCTGCATGAAGGCCGGGGCGATGGGCTTGGCGCCATAAGCAAGGACAACCTCGTAGCCCGCGTAGTCACGCTGAATGTCCTCGGCCGAAAGCTCGGTGCCAAAGACGCATGTGACGCCGGCCTCGGCCAAGCGACGGTACTGATACTTGATCACGCGGGTGAGTTCCTGCTTTGCCGGCGGAACGGCCGCGATGCGCATCTCGCCGCCCGGCTCATCCTGCTTATCCACGAGCACCACGTTGTGGCCGCGCTTGGCAGCAATATAGGCTGCCTCCATGCCCGCAGGACCAGCGCCCACAACGAGCACGTTCTTGGCCTCGGCAGCAGGTTCGTAGCCAGCCTCGTCGCGCTCCACGTCCGGGTTGACGGTGCAGGAGATGCGCTTGCCGAACATAATGCCGTTCAGGCAGCGCAGGCAGCCGATGCAGGGGCGGATGTCGTCGGCGTTGCCGGCAGCGGCCTTGTTGCAGAACTCGGCATCGCACAGATTGGCGCGGCCCATCATGCAGATGTCGGCAGCGCCGTCCTCGATCAGCTCCTCGGCGATCCAGGCCTCGTTGATGCGGCCGACGGTGGCGACGGGAATGTTGACGTGCTTCTTAATCTCGCGCGAGCAGGCGGCGTGCGAGGCCTGCTGGGTACCGGCGGCGGGAATCGCGGAGCCGCGCTTGATGGTGGTGCCGCCCGACACATGAATCATGTCGACGCCGGCCTTCTCCAGGCGACGCGAGACATAAATCATATCGTTGAGGGTCAGACCGCCATCGGTGTACTCATCGCCCGAGATGCGGACGTCGATGATAAAGTCCTTGCCGCAGCGCTCGCGAATCTCGGCGATGACCTCGAGCAGGAAGCGCATGCGGGCATCGAGCGAGCCGCCGTACTCGTCGGTACGCTTGTTGTAGAGCGGAGTCAAAAAGCCGCCGAGCATACCGTGGGCGTGCGCTGCGTGGACCTCAACGCCATCGACACCGGCCTTCTGCATACGCACGGCAGCGTCGCCAAACTGATGCGTGAGCTCGTGAATCTCGTCGACCGTGATGGGGCGCGGTGCCTCGCGGGCGTAAGACGGGCCCACAAAGGACGGAGCGATCAAGCGCGGCGTGCCCGGGATGTTAAAGGCCATGTAGGCGGGGTGGAAGAGCTGCGGCATGATCTTGCAGCCGTACTCGTGGACGGCCGCGGCGAGCTTTTCCCAGCCGGGGATAAACGTGTCGTCGTAGCAGCACATGTCACCCGGCAGATAGGTATAGGTGGGCTCGACCGTCACGACCTCGGTGATGATGAGGCCCACGCCGCCCTTGGCACGGGCACGGTAATGATCGACCAAGTCGTCAGTCACATAGCCATGATCGGCCAGGTTGGTGGACACCGGCGGCATAAAGACGCGGTTCTTGACCTCGGTCGTACCGACCTTGATCGGGCTAAAGAGCATTGGATAGGCAGAGGACTCCATACAGGGTTCCTTTCATTTGAGCCGCTCGGCGGCAGTTGCTGACGTACCTATCGTACCAGCAACCGTGCAGCACCCGACCGCACGCGCTCCCCCAGTCTCTGCTCAACCCCCAAAAAGTTGCGGTGGAATACGGAGTAGATAAGGCTTTTGACAGCCAAAACAGTCCGTATTTCACCGCAACTGATGGGTGGGATGGAGTTAGAGGCCCAGATAGGTAGTCATGCCTTCGACGGCGAGCTTGGCGCCGGCTACGGCGTGAACAACCGTCAGCGGGCCGTTAACCACGTCGCCGGCGGCAAAGACGCCAGGCACGGTGGTCATACCGTACTCGTCGACCGAAAGAAGGCCGCGATGATCGGTCTCCAGACCGCCCGTCGTAAGCACAAGCTTGTCCTTGGGCACCTGCGAAGCCGCGATCACAACTGTGTCGGCGGACACATGGTCGAGCTCTTCCTCATAGCCCACCACGTTGTTGTCCTCGTCAAAGATAGCCGTCTCGAACACCGGACCGTTATCATCGATGGCGCAGATCGCCTTGCCGCGCACAATCTCGGCACCGTCAAGCTCGGTCAGCTCCACCTCGTCATCGATGGCAGAGATATGGCGCGATCGGGCATACACAGTGACCTTGCGGGCACCCGAGCGCAGGGCCGTGCGGGCAACATCCATGGCCACATTGCCGGCGCCGATAACCGCCACGTTCTGCCCGATTGCCACGCTCGTGGGATCGACCAGATAATCGATACCAAACAGCACGTTGCCGCGCGACTCGCCGGGAATACCCAGCTTTCGAGCTCGCCAGGTACCAGTACCGACAAAGACCGCATCGTAGCCGTCGCGCAGCAGGTCGTCGATATGCAGCGCGCCACCGATGGTGGTCGAGGGGCGCACGCGCACGCCAAGCGAGCACATCACGTGGCGATACTTTTGCACGAGCGCACGGGGCAGGCGGAACTCGGGGATACCGTACTCCAGCACACCGCCGATCTCGGGCCGCTGCTCAAAAACAGTGACGGCGCAACCCAGCTGCGCCATCTTAATTGCCACGGTAATGCCGGCTGGGCCGGAGCCGACCACAGCGACCTGCTTGCCACACGACGGCGCGGGCGTCCACTCCTTACGATCCAAATACGCTGTCGAGATATAGTTCTCGATGCTCGAGAAATGCACCGGCGCGCCCTTGCGGCCCTGGATGCAAGCGCCCTCGCACTGGCCCGAATGATTGCACACCATGGAGCAGACCGCGCTCATGGGATTGTTCTGGAACAATAGCTCGCCCGCCTCTTCTAGACGACGCTGTTTGAACAGGTCGATGACCTGCGGAATAGGCGTCTGAACCGGGCAGCCCTTAATCTGACAGAACGCCCTTTTACAACCTAGGCAACGATTCGCCTCTTCGACAATGTGGATAGCCACGCAACTCCCCTTTTTAATGCAATCCAATGGGGCGACGATAAAGACCCTTCACCGCCGCCCCCATGCAGGTAATCTCAATCTGCCGACACGGCAAAAGCCAATGCTATAGCTCGCGATGCGAAGCCCCGCAGCGAGCGGACATGTGCTCGAGTGTCGCCAGGCAGTCAGCCGCCGTCGCCGGCACGCTGTTCTCGACCACGCAGGGAATCCCAGGACAGGCGGCGGCAGCCCAGGCCACCACGGGCTCAAAGTCATAGCGGCCCGTCTCGCCCACGCCGTGGCACACCAGGCGTGAACCCGTACCGTCGCACCATCCGGCTTCGTCCTCGTTATCAACGACCTCAAAATCCTTGGCGTGCAGCGCGCGGATCTTACTGCCGCATAAGTAGAGCATGCGCGCGGTGATTTCCTGCGCTTCGTCAACGACACTGGGGTGCAGCAGCGATACCGGGTCGTAGATCACGCCGAGCGACGGGCTCGAGACGTGCTCCAGCACCTCACGGCAGCGGTCCGGAGTATTAACCGTCTCGTTCCAACCGGGCTCGATCAAAATTTGCCCGCCCACGGCCTCGGCCCGATCGCAGACGCGTGCAAGCCCGTCTGTAAACGCTTCGAGTGCCCCATCGGTCATGCGGTCGTCAGCAACGCGGTTCTGCGCATTGGGGCGACCGGTCTCGGTGCCAACCGGGCATCCGCCGAGCATCTGGGCAAAGTTCAGGCATGCCTCGTACTCGGCAATGTTATCCATGAGCTGTTGGCGATCGGGCGTCGCCAAATTCTTATAGCAGCCGAGCACGGCGACCGAAACGCCCGCCTCGTCGAGCACCGCACGCAAATGGTCGGCAAGCTCGCGGGTCAGGCCGCCTCGATCGATCCCCATCGATGCGTAGAGCACCTTGCTCGGCAGCTGAATGCACGAAAAGCCCAGCTCTCCCGCCATGCGGATGCGTTCCTCGACGGTCCCCTGTGGAAGGTCGTGCAAACGCACACCCGGAGTAATAGCCCCCACGTTATTCACATCCCTTATGAGCGTTGATGCCCGGGGTGTATCCGCCAAACGGGTCCTCGATAGAGCACACGCCCGAGGGAGCAAGCGGGTCATGCCTGCCGGCCAGTTTGTCGTGATGCATGGTCTCGATATAGGCAAGCACCAGCGGCGCCACGCCCTTCGCATCGTTTTTGACGATAGGCTCGCTCATGTAGTAACCAAACGTGCCCTCGCGGTGCGCGGTGTTTCCCAAGCCCGCAACCAGGCAGATGTTGTCGAGCGCCAGCTGCCCATCATGCTCGGACAGGCAGGTCTCGCAGATGCCGTCGAAGGCGCGACGGCCGTACTGGTAGTAACGCTCGCCCAGCACGCCCAGACGCACGCCCTTCATGATGGCGTTGGCAAAGATGGCGCTGCCCGACTCCTCCAGGTAGTTGGGGGCGATATTGGGCAGGTTGATGACCTGATGCCACATGCCGGTCTTCTCGTCCTGATACGGCAGCATGGCGTCGATCAGGTCGTGGAACATCTTGCGAATCTCGTCCTTCTCGGCTGACATCGAAGGCGGCATGAGCTCCCAGGTATCGATGAGTGCCATGGCAAACCAGCCCTCGGCGCGCAGCCAGAAGTTAGCCGAAAGGCCGGTGACCGGGTCGCACCAGAACTGTTTGCGGCTCGCGTCGTAAGCGTGATAGTACAGACCGTTGAGGGGGTTGCGCATCAGGTCATGCACGACCTGGAACATATGGAAGCTGTCCGAGCAGGCACGACGGTTGTGGAAGCTCAGTTCGTACTGCATATAGAACGGCTGCGCCATATACATGCCGTCGAGCCAGATCTGGTTGGGATAGACGGCCTTGTGCCAAAACACGCCCTCTTTGGTGCGCGGCTGGGTCTCGAGCTGGCGGTAAATGGTGTCCATGGCGGCGCGGTATTTGGGCTTGCCCACCAAATCGTAGAGCTTATAGAGGGTCTTGCCCGCGTTGACGTTGTCGAGGTTGTACTCCTCGGGCTTGTAGTGCTTGATGGTGCCGTCTTCCTGGACAAAAAAGTCGATGTAGTCGTCGGCAAAGGTCAGGTAGCGCTGCTCACCCGTGATCTCGTACAGCTCGATGAGCGCCTTGATCATGCAGCCATCGATATAGTTCCAGGTGTTCTCCTTGCCGGCACGGAGCTTTTCGATGTTCCAGGCCGGTGCCTGCGGCGTAGAGGTCTCGATCAACTGCTCGATATAGCGGTCCAGAATCTGATTGCAGCCCATTGCTGTCCCCTCTGACAAAAATGATGGGTGAACGTTAACCTTAGTATAACGCGAACTGGGATTATAGGGTGAACGTTAACCCTATATTCCTCGCGAACGGCAGACTTTTAGCGGCAAACGGCGGTGAGACCCGCGGCGATGCGATGCGCCAGGCGCTCATAGCCGGCAGGACTGTAATGCAGACCGTCCGGCATATAGAGCTCGCGGTGCTCCGGCAAAAACGGGCTGATACCGCTTTGCGCATACAGGTCGATCACCGGCACGGAGTAGCAGTCGCAGACCTCCAGCATCGCCTTTACGTAGGCGACCTGCGTCAGGCCCAGATGGTTGAGCTCATCGCTCGCCGGGATATCCTTCTCGTGTTTACCGCTGGTCTTGCACGGCGTCATAAACACCAGCTTTGCCTGAGGCGAACGCGCCGTGATAGCGCGAATCAGGTAGTCGAGCGCACCGTAGAACTCATGCACGTCCGTGCTGCCCAGCTCTCCCAGCGGCACGTTACGGCTAAAGTCGTTGACGCCGCCAAAGACGACGTAGACATCTGCCGCGTGATCGATGCCGTCCAAGCGCTCGACAAACGAATCGGTACGGTCGGCCTTGACGGCGATGCGCGATCCCTTGATGCCGTAATTCTCGATAGTTGCGCCACCCAGCAGCGCTCCTAGATGCGAAGTCCAGGAGATGTCGTTGCCGCCCGCGCCGCATCCATTGTCGCCCCACGTGGTCGAATCACCAAAACAGCAGATGGTCGACTCGCTCAAGGTCTTCGTCGGTTTCATATTTATACTCCTTCCCGCCCACACGGCGGCCTTTGGCCTCATCAGTCATTACCGTTTGCCCGCAACAACGCCCACGACCTAGGAACGGCCCCCGGCAGCATGCCCGTCAAGCCATTCGATATCCTCGGCAAGGTACGCAACGCCCAGATGGTGTCCGCCCGGGCAAACCTCGTGCAACAGGTCGTCGGCATGTCCCACGAGGCCATAGGCGTCCCGAACGATGGAGAGCTGCTCATCAACATTCGCAAGTCCGCGGGCGCCGTTGAGATGATCACCCTCGCAACTCTGCACCAGCAGCGGGCGTGGTGCAATGAGCGACGCGATATCGCCCATATCGAGCAGGCGCCACAGTCCCGGCACATAGTTGCAGCTGCAGTTACCGTTGAGGTGCAGCAGCGAATCGTCGACACCGTACAGATAGCCCGAGACAAACGCCTTGCGCACGCGTGGGTCGAGCGCCGCCAGGTACAACGTCATGTATCCGCCGCCCGAAAAGCCAAAGCAGCCCAGGTCGTCCATGGCAATGTCGCCGCGCGCCTCCAGGTAATCGATCAGACGCATGTTGTCCCAGGCGTTGAGACCTGCAACCGTAAGGCCCAGCGGCTCCGCCATGCGCGCCTGGTTTAGGCAGGTCCCGCGCAGATAACTGTTCTCGTCGTCGCCCTGGCCTTTCCAGTCGCGACGGCTCCCCCAGCCACGTGCATCGGGGCAGACGGTCACATAGCCCATGCGCGCCAGACGCAGGCCGTAGTCGTAGTTAAACTTGCGTACGGCATCGTCGACCGCCGGCACGCCCGTTACGCCCGCAACACTTGCGGCGCCTGCGCCCTGATGGCCATGCGGGCAGATATAGCAGCGCTTGCAGCCGTGCGCATCGAGCTTGGGCGCCTGCGGCTCCAGTAGGTAAAACGGCATCCAAACGTCGCGCTCCACCTGCAACATCGCATGAGTGCGCACGATACCGCCGGCAATCTGCACCCGATCGAGCTCGCGCACTTCAATCGGCACACGGTCCATAAGCGATAAGCCCAGCAGGTCAAACAGCCGATCCCTCGTCGCAATTTGCCATGCCTCAAAGTCACCGGGCGTCGCGCCCTTAAACGCGGCGGAACGCCCCTCGCGTTTAAGACGGTCGCGAAGCGCAGGCTCGTCTTCGTAATAGATGTCGATATGCACTGTGCGGCCGCTATCGGAAAGACTGGCGGTCTCCACCGCATCACCATCGCCGCCCTCGGGGTCCCAGCCGTCCGCACCGGCAAGCACCTGCTCGCGAGCGTACCGGGCAGCGGACGTTGCATCGAGCTCGCGCGTCCACGGCGCCCAGCCAGCAGCATCGCATGCCGGGCCATGTAGACTTGTGCCAGCGTAGCGCGCCCTCTCGTGCGACGCCGGCTTATTCCAATCCCACCAACCTTCGCGCTTGATGTGTTGCCCCAACCAGCAATCGATCAGCACGGTTTGCGCCCACTCGCGCCAAGGACGGCCCAGGTAGACCGAATCCGGCGCCACGTCATCCGGAGCTGTAAACGAACAGCCGTGGAACACGAAGCCGTACGGCTCTCCCTCGGGCGTCGATGCCGCCGTCACGTAACCGTTCACGTCCATATCGCGGTTGAGTGAGCGAATCTCACATCCCTCAAAATAGGCACGCGCGCCGCCAAAGATAAAGTCGACATCGCCCTCAATCCGGCAGCGTCGGAAATACTGACGGCCCACCCGGCGCGGCGCAAACTGCTTGGGCCCCATAAACCCGCCCGGTTTTACTTCGCGCGGGGGCAACGGGCCCAAAAACAGCGTATCCTGGCGTCCCGTAATACAACAGGCGTCGACCACCAAACGGTCGCCGTCGGCGTACAGGGCAATCGCCTGTCCCACCTCGCGACCACCCCCGGCGTCGTTGACGATCGTGAGGTTCTCGAGCCGCACGTCGTCGGCATCGACTAAAACGGTATAGGTCCTAAACGTGCCGAGCGTACCGTCGACACCCGAGCCGTCCTCCGAGGGCATCTTGGCACCCAGGCTGCCCACGATGCGCACGCTGTCAGCCGTCTCGCCCGCCAACGTCACATGCGGCCGATGGATCTCGACCCGCTCGCGGTACTCACCCGGATCAATATGGATCGTCACCGCCTGCTCGGCGTCCGGATAGAGTTGATCGGTTGCCGCCAAGGCATCAGAAATCGTTGGATACGCTCCTGACGCAGCTCTCGAAACACGCAGCTCATAGATGCTTTCGTTCATCGTCCATCACGCTCCCAGGCGGCAAACTGCTCAGGCCAGCCCTGAACCTGTGGCTGAATATGCTCGGCGCAACCCTTAAATGCCGTTTGGGCCGTGGCGAGCGATGCTCCGTGCTTTCCGTGCGGAAAAACATGTAAGCTAAAGCCAATCCCGTGATCGGCAAGCGCCTGCGCAAGCAAAAGGCTATTTTGGACTGGCACCGATGCATCCTCGGCGGTATGCCATAAGAACGTACGGGGAAAGCCTTCGCCCACCATGTTCTCGATCGACAACTTTTGGGCCAAAACGTCATCGGCACCCGTTAGGTGTTCAAACGAGCCACGATGGGCATAGGCCCCCGAGCTTACGACCGGATAGCCCAAGCAAAGTACGTCAGGCCGAATCGACTCAGGCGATGTCGCAATCGACTCTGCAAGCCAAGGTTTGTCCCAAAGCGCCCCGAGCAAGCCAACCAGGTGTCCACCCGCCGAAAAACCCATGACCGTAATTCGATTGGGATCGACGCAAAACTCCGTCGCATGGCTTCGAACGGTATCGACCGCTCGCGCG
Organism: Collinsella aerofaciens; assembly: GCA_905213325.1. Lineage (GTDB taxonomy): Bacteria > Actinomycetota > Coriobacteriia > Coriobacteriales > Coriobacteriaceae > Collinsella > Collinsella aerofaciens_AG. The sequence continues at coordinate 4,032 of CAJMHW010000020.1, read as the reverse complement.
AGTTCTTGCAATGCCAGCGGATAGACAGCCGGAGCAACCGAGTAGTTCAACACAAACGCTTGGTAGCCCATTGCCAGCAAACGGAGCGCTACCGGCTCGCCTTCGCGCGGCGAAACATGGTCGTAGCCGCCTCCTGGCACGACCACAACTGCAGGCAGCGGTTTTAAAGCATAAGTATCTTCGGTCGGGGCAAAAACATAAGACGTAATCGTGGCAGACGAGCCATCGACCCCGACAGGAATCGTTTTATTGAGCATGCATTCCCTTTCACCATGATGCGCAGCGCAGCGCACACGGCCGTATCGCATAAAGGCTGCATTGCCGATCTATCCGACAATGCAGCCCTGGCCATCAACCCGAGTTAGGAACGGACAACCTTGTCGACGTTCTGGAGCTGCAGCTCCTCGCCGTCCTGACCCTCAATCACCACGTTTTGCAGGTCGAGGACTTTCACGTTCTGCGCGATGATGCCCTGGCGCACCATGGGCTCCACGCCGCGGGCCATGGCCGGCACAAAGGGTTCAGCATCGGCGGCAAAGGTCACATGGACATCCTCAAACGTCAGGCGCGTCACCTTACTCTCGGGCAAGCCCGTGATGTAGGCGGCGGCAGCGTGGCAGTTGGTGGCTTCGATATCGCGGAACGTCGTAGTGCCGAAGCCGGGTGTACGGTCGTCGACGGGTAGTGCCTCGCGGCTCTGAACGTAGTCGGTCTTGCCGTTCTTGTCGCAGAAGTAGAAGGAATTAACCACGAAAGGTGTGAGCACCTCGTCCATGCGAATGTGCTCAAAGGTGATGCCCTCGTTGACGGCGTCCTTGCCGCGACCGCGACGAGTCTTAACGCGCAGGCCGCGGTCGGTGCGCTCAAAGAGACACTTGCTCACGGTGAGGTCCTTGATGCCGCCGGCTGCCTCGGATCCCAGCACCACGGCGCCATGGCCGTCGTGCATGTAGCAGTGCGAGATCAACACGTCGTGCGTGGCGGGACGAAGCTCGGACTCAATGCCCAGTTTGCCGCTCTTGATGGCGATACAGTCATCGCCCACCGAGAACTGGCAACCCAGGATGCGAACAAAGCCGCAGCTCTCGGGATCGAAACCGTCGGTGTTGTGGGAGTTCTTGGGACCCTCGATGGACAGGCACAGGGCATCGACGTGTTCGCACAGAATGGGATGGATATTCCACGCCGGGCTGTTGCGGACGGTAAAGCCGGCAAGGCTCACGTTTTCGCACTCGGACAGGAAGATCATGCGCGGGCGGGCGACCTCGCGGCCCTCCTCGGGGCGGAAGATATTCTTAAAGTCCTTGTTCCACCAGTTATCCTCGGCAAAATCGGTCTGACCGTCGATGGCGCCGCGGCCATAGATGCACACGTCGTGCACGCTCAGACCCGTAAAGGTCGAACAGTAGGTCGAAAAGCTCTCGCCCTCCCAGCGGCCCAGGGGCAGCATATCGGTGCCGGCATACCCGGTGCCCTTGTCACCCGTGACCGTGCCCGGAATGTAGGCAAGCGCCGCGCGGTCGTGACGGGCCAGCAGCACCGCGCCCTCGGCGAGCTCGATGTTGATATTACTCTTAAGGAAGAGGGACTTGATGCGGTAGTTGCCGGCGGGAATCAGCACGCGCCCGCCCTTGGGGCAAGCCATGATGGCAGCCTGGATATTGGTGGTGTCATCGTGCTCGGCATCGCCTTTGGCGCCGCAGTCGCGAACGTTGATGGTAAAGGGCTCCGCGGGCGTGGTGACGCCCACGCTCAGCTCGCGCTCGCCGCAGACAAAGCGGACGAGGTTGCGCTTGCCGGGAACCAGGCCGTCAACATAGGTCTCGACCGTATTCGTGGTACCGACGGGCTCGTCGTTGACAAAGATCTCCCACGTATCGGCACAGGTAAAGTAGCCACCGTCGTCGAGCTCGATAACGGCCGCGCGGGCGTTGCGCCAGATAACGTTCGTCTCCATGGGTCTCTCCCTCAAATGTAATCAGAAGTTCATACTACTCGTTTTTAAAAAAAGGCCGCACCCGCCGGTTGATCTCCGGTGGCACGGCCCTGTGATTTGGACGATGCGCCTGCCCTACTCGGCGGGGATTACGCTGCCGTCCTGGAAGCCAACGTTGTTGTGAGCGAAGCAGTCCTCGTACTTGAAGCCGGAGAGCTCCTCGCAAAGAGCCTTGACCTCGGGCTGGACGTCGGCCATCTTGCCACCCTCCTTGACACGGCGGATCTCGTCGCAAAGGATGTCGCACTGCTCCTTGTCGATCTTGATGCCGCGGGCAAGGACAGCCGCGAGCAGGAAGAAGCCGGCGCAGCCGATGAGCATGTAGCCGCAGATGTACAGAGGCACGGTGGCGGGCTGGGTTACGGCGTCGCTGTTGCCGGCGGTCTGAATGAAGCCGGAGGCAGCAAGGACGATAGCCCATGCGTTGACGGCGATAGCCTGGGCGATCTGCTGGCAGAGCTGCTGAGCGGAGCTGTAGATGCCCTCGCGACGACGCAGGGTGATGAGCTCATCGACATCGGGGATGTAGTTGAGCAGAACATCGGGCAGGTACTGGAAACCAACGTAGAAGAACTTCCAGATGGCGAAGATGATGGGGTAGGCAATCATGGCGATGGCGACCGTGGAGGTGCCGTTGATCTGACCAAAGGCGAAGTAGTTGTAGGCGATGATGCACGCAGCGCAACCGACGTTGGCCAGGTACCAAGACTTGTGGAAGCCCTTCTTGGCCATGAGGGCGACCCAGATGGCGGTGCAGACGATAGCGACGACCTTGCCGGGCATCTCCATCACGGACTCATAGGACTTAGGAATCTGCAGGCAGTAGACGATGAAGAAGGACAGGCAGGCAGACCAGCAGGCAGCAGCGAGCTTCGTGGAGACCTGTGCATACAGGACCTTGCGGAAGGACTTGTTGCGGAAGGTAGAGACAACGTCGATGAAGAACTTCTTGATACCCTCGCCGACGCTCTCGATCTTCTCCTGAGCCACCTCCTCGGGGGTGTGCTCCCACGTGGACAGGTACACGCACAGCAGCGAGATTGCCATGACCGAAGCGTTGACCGTAGCGATGATGAAGTAGCTGAACGGGTTGGTCTCGCCGAAGGTGCCAAAGCCAAAGCCGACGAGTGCTGCCATCAGGAAGCCGGCGGCGTTACCAAAGAGGTGCTTGTAGCCGGTGAGGTACGTACGCTCCTTGAAGTCGTCGGTCATCTCGATGGTAAGCGGCGACAGGTTGGCAGTGCAGAACGTATACGCGACGTTGTAGATCAGGTACAGCACAAAGTAGTACGGGAAACCAAACGGCGTAGCCACAAAGATGAGCGGCTCGGCGACCATCATCGGGATTGCCAGCAAGATCCAGAAACGGCGGCGGCCAAAGATACGGCCGATCTTGGTAGCGTAAAAGTTATCGGCCACAAAGCCCATGAGCGGGCACAGAATGGCGTTGAGATAGATGGCGAACGAGCTGATCAACGCAGCCTCCCCTGCGGACAGACCGCACTCCGTGGACAGGAACAGCACCATGTAGCTGTGCGTAAAGGTCAGGGCACCAGAGTTGAGCATGCCGCCCATACCAAAGCCCAAGCGCGTCCAGAATGTGATCTTGCGCTTTTTACCGATCTTGTTAGTCATCGAGCTCCCTCTCTTTTCTCGATTGTCTTGGAACAAGACATTGGAGTCCATACCGACGTCTGTCTGCATGCCGTTCAGGGTGAACGTTTAGCTAGATTATGCGCGATTTGCTTATAATAGGTGAACGTTCACTTGTATATTATCCTTGAACGGTCGTTTTTTGCCGTTGAACGGACCTGAAAATGAAAATATCCCTGCATTTTTGATTATTAAGTCGATTCAGCACCACGCAACCACTAGGTGAACGTTCATTGTTCTCTGGAGATGAGGGAGGTGCCGGGCACCCTTCCCCAAAAAAGCCGTGCACGACAACGCAACGAGAAACGAAAAAACGACCCCGCCGAGATGAACTGCCTCCCATTTCTTGGACACGAGAAATGGGAGGCTTTTTATGCGAGTCG
>CAJMHW010000019.1 GCA_905213325.1 Collinsella aerofaciens | reverse complement strand
GCATTTATGTGTTTCTCTGGTTTGAAAATCTAAAAGAAAGTCCATTCTGGAAAATGTCCGGGCCGCCCGCCCCGACGCCACCCGGGAGCAGGTGCGCGCGGCGCTGATGGCCGCGGCTGCCGAGCGCCATCCGGGCGGCATGCGCGCCGTCATCAAGCTTGATGCGGCGCAAGTCGAGGGCCTGGCTGCGCAGGCCGGCGAGGACTGCTGGCCGGTCAACTACAACAGCCCGCAGCAGACGGTTGTTGCCGGAGCGCCCGAGGCACTGCAGGAGCTCGACGTCCTCGTAAAAGAGGCTGGCGGCCGCGCTATGAAAGTCGCGGTGTCGGGTGCATTTCATAGCCCCTATATGGCCGAGGCGACTGAGGGGCTGGCGACGTATATCCAAGCCGGCCACGCGCCATCTCCGCTGTTGATTCCGGTCATGGCAAATATGACGGCGGCGCCCTATCCGGCGGACCCGCGAGCGGCATCGGATGTCTTGGTCAACCAGGTGAGCCATGCCGTGCGCTGGGTCGACACGCTGCATACTCTGCAGGATCAGGGCATCGACACGTTTATTGAGGTCGGCCCTGGCAAAACGCTGTCGGGCCTGGTCAAGCGTACGCTGAGCGACGTTCGCGTGTATTCGTGCGAAACGGCCGAGCAGGTCGCAGCTATTGCCGACGAGCTCGCATAGTCCACAGGGCTGTAACCCGAAAGGAATGACATGGGCAACTTGAACAACGGCGCGCTCGAGCGCAACGACTCACGTCGCGTGGCACTGGTCACGGGCGGCTCGCGGGGTATCGGCCGCGCCTGCGCTGTCGGTCTGGCGGAGGACGGCTTTGATATCGCCGTCGTCTATGCCGGTAGCGTCGATGCGGCGCGCGAGACGTGCGAAGCCTGCGAGGCGGTTGGCGCCGCGGCACGTGCATATCAATGCGACGTGGCCGATCCCGCTGCCGTCAACGCGTGCGTGGAGGCGGTCCTCAACGACTTTGGCTCCATTTGGGCGCTCGTCAACAACGCCGGCATCACCCGCGATGGCCTGCTCATGCGCATGGGCGATGACGCCTTCGACCGCGTGCTCGATGTCAATCTCAAGGGAACATTCAATATGACGCGCGCGCTCACCAAGACCTTTATGCGCCAGCGCGGCGGCTGCGTCGTCAACATGAGCTCGGTCGTGGGCCTGATGGGCAATGCCGGGCAAGCCAACTACGCTGCCTCCAAGGCGGGCGTGATAGGGCTTACCAAGGCGGTGGCGCGCGAGCTTGCGCCCCGCGGCGTACGAGTGAACGCGGTCGCCCCCGGGTTTGTCGAGACGGATATGACGGCAAAGCTCTCGGAGAAGGTTCGCGCGGCAACCGAGGAGCAGATTCCCCTAAAGCGCATGGCGCGCCCCGAGGAAGTGGCCGGCGTGGTGCGCTTTTTGGCAAGCGATGCGGCGGCCTACATTACGGGTGAGGTCGTGCGCGTCGACGGCGGAATGGCGATGTAGAAACCAGGGCCGAAGAATGGCTTGGATGAGGAGACCATGATGGAACAGAGAGTTGCAATCACCGGCATCGGTGCCGTATCGCCGCTCGGCAACACCGCGCTTGCCACTTGGGCAGCCATGTGCGCCGGCACGTGCGGCATCGGCCCGATCACGCACTTCGATACCGATGCGTTTACCGTCAAGGTGGCGGCCGAGGTAAAAGGGTTTGACGGCAACGAGTACTTTGGTAAGCGTGACGCCAAGCATCTCGACCCCTGCGTTCAGTTTGCGATGGCGGCTTCGGACGAGGCCATGCACGATGCGGGCTTTGATGTCGAAGGTGCCATCGATCGCGAGCGCCTGGGCGTCTACGTGGGTTCAGGCGTGGGCGGCATGCAGACACTCGTTGACAACGTCCATACGATTGCCGACCGTGGGCCCCGCCGCGCATCGCCCTATATGATCGCGATGATGATCCCCAATATGGCTTCGGGCAATATCGCGATCCGCCACAAGGCAAAGGGCCCGACCCTGCCCGTGGTGACCGCCTGCGCGACCTCGGCCCATGCCGTGGGCGAGGCGTTCCGCGCCATCAAGCATGGCTATGCCGATGCAATCCTGGCTGGCGGCGCCGAGGCCGCAATCATCCCCGATGCCGTTGCGGGCTTTACGTCCTGCCGTGCTCTCACCACTAATCCTGACCCGTCGACGGCATGCCGTCCGTTCGATGCAGACCGCGACGGCTTTGTGATGGGCGAGGGCGCCTGCGTGCTGGTGCTCGAGAGCATGGAACACGCGCTGGCTCGCGGGGCGCACATTTATGCCGAGGTCGTGGGCTACGGCAACACCGATGATGCCTATCACATCACGAGCCCTGATCCCGAGGCTGCCGGCATTGCCCGCGCGATATCGCTGGCGGTGACCGAGGGCGACGTCAGGCCTTCCGAGGGCCTCTACATCAATGCCCACGGCACATCGACCAAGCTCAACGATTCGTCCGAGACGGCGGGCATTAAGCGTGCGCTCGGCGAGGACGCGGCGCGCGCCGCGCACGTCTCGTCGACTAAGTCGATGACCGGCCACATGATCGGTGCCACGGGCGCCATCGAGGTCATGGCCTGCGCCATGGCGCTCGAGCAGGGCGTGGTGCCGCCGACCATTAACTACCACACGCCCGATCCCGCCTGCGATCTTGACTACACGCCCAATCGCGCGGTTCGCGCCGACCTTACCTGGGCGCTTTCGACCAACCTGGGCTTTGGCGGACACAACGCCGCCATCGCGCTGCGTAGATATACGAGGAGCTAGAGCATGGATTCCAAAAGACTTGCCGAGATAGCCGATGTTATGGAGGACCGCGGCCTCACGCGCGTACGCGTTGAGGAGCCCGATGGCACCGCGGTCGAACTCGAGCGCGCGAGCGCCGCGCAGCCGGTTGCCGTGCCCATGCCCATGCCGAGCGCTATGGCCGCTCCAGTTGCAGCTCCCACAGTCGCGCCTGCCGCACCGGAGCCCGCCGCGCAGACACCTGCCGCCGCACCGGAGCCCAAGGGCACCGAGGTGACCGCTCCCATGGTCGGCGTTTTCTATGCTGCCCCGGCGCCGGGCGACGAGCCGTTTGTGCACGTGGGCTCTAAGGTCAAGGCCGGCGAGACGCTCTGCATCATCGAGGCCATGAAGGTTCTCAACGAGGTAACGGCAGAGGCAGACGGCGAGGTGCTCGAGATCTGCGTGGCCGACGGCGACCTCGTGGAGTTCGGCAGCTGCCTCATGAGGATCGGATAGGTGATATCCATGAACAAAGAAGAGCTCAAGAAGCTGTTACCGCATCGCGAGCCGATGCTTTTGCTCGACGAAGCCGAGCTGGTGGGCGACGAGGCCCACGGCAAGATCACGATTACGGGCGACGAATACTTTTTGCAGGGGCATTTTCCGGGAAACCCGGTGGTCCCCGGCGTGATCCAGTGCGAGATGCTCGCCCAAAACTGCTGCGTGCTGCTGATGGGCGATGAGGAGGCGCGCGGCGCGACGCCGTTCTACACGAGTCTGGACAAGGTGCGCTTTAAGCGTCCGGTGCGCCCGGGCGACACGGTTGATCTGGTGTGCACCATCACGCGTGCGCGCGGGCCGTTCCGCTTTGCGACGGGTACTGCGAGCGTCAACGGTGAGGTTTGCTGCCGCGCCGATATGTCTTTTGCACTCATGCACGAAAGTTAAGGAAGGCTTCATGTTCGACAAAGTGCTCATCGCCAACCGCGGCGAAGTCGCGGTCCGTGTTATCCGCGCGTGCCGCGATATGGGCATCAAGACCGTCGCCGTTTATTCCACGGCCGATGCGGACGCGCTGCACGTGCAGCTTGCCGACGAGGCGTATTGCATCGGCGGTCCGCGTCTTGCCGAGAGCTACCTCAACGACGATGCTGTGCTCACCTGTGCCGTAAAGTCGGGAGCTAAGGCAATTCATCCCGGCTATGGCTTTTTCTCCGAGAAGGCGAGCTTCGTGCGCGACTGCGACAAGTATGGCCTGGCGTTTGTTGGTCCTTCGGCCAAGGTGATCGACAGCATGGGCGACAAGGACGCCGCACGTCGAACGGCTGCCGCGGCGGGCGTGCCCATCGTGCCGGGCTGCGATTTGCTCAAAAGTCCCGAGGAGGCAACGGCCGAGGCTGAGCGCATTGGCTGCCCCGTGCTTATTAAGGCGCGTGCGGGCGGCGGCGGTCGCGGTATTCGTAAGGTCGAGCGCGTGGAAGATGCGGCAAAGGCCTTTATTGAAGCACGCGCCGAGGGCGAGGCCGTTTTTGGCGACGGCGAGTGCTACATGGAGAAGTTCGTCGCGCCGGCGCATCACGTTGAGGTACAGATTATGGCCGATAAGCAGGGCCATGTGTTTTCGCTCGGCGAGCGCGAGTGCTCGGTGCAGCGTCGCAACCAAAAGCTGATCGAGGAGAGCCCCGCGCCGTGCCTCGACGGACACGACGACATTCGTGCTCGCATGCACGAGGCAGCGCGTGACCTGGCTCGTGCCGTCGGCTACGAAGGAGCTGGTACCATCGAGTTCCTGTATTCGGACGACGGCAATTTCTACTTTATGGAAATGAACACGCGCTTGCAGGTGGAGCATCCGGTTACGGAGTTTGTGACCGATACCGACTTGGTCAAGTGGCAGCTGCGCGTGGCAGCCGGCCAGCCTCTGCCCTTTGAGCAGGAGGACATGCCGGTCCGCAACCATGCTATGGAGTGCCGCATCAATGCCGAAACGCCGGACTTTCTGCCGTCATGCGGAACGGTCACCGCGTTGCGTGTGCCGGGTGGTCCGCGCGTGCGCTGGGATTCCGCCATGTTTGCCGGTGCGAAAGTTCCGCCGTACTACGACTCCATGCTCGGCAAGCTCATCGTGTGTGCGCCCACGCGTGACGGCGCCATTCGCAAGATGCGCTCGGCCCTGGGCGAGCTCGTGATTGAGGGCGTGAGCGAAAACAGCGAGCTTCAGCTCGACGTGCTGGCAAACGACGAGTTCTTGTCGGGCATGTATCACACCGATCTAATGGGGCATCTCTATGCTGATGAATAGAAAAGCGAAGACGGTCAACGTCCTCGAGGGACCGATGACCGAGTCGTGCGCCGAGTTTCCCGCGCGCCACGTGTTTATCAAGTGCCCGGAGTGCCGCCGCGTGATCGATGAGGCGCGCCTGCACGACAACCTCGAGGTCTGCCCTCGTTGCGGCAAACACTTTCGCGTGAGCGGGCGCGACCGCATGCACATGACGATTGACGAGGGCACGTTTGAGGAATGGGATGCCAGTCTGGCGCCGGAGGACTTCCTCTCGTTTCCCGGTTATGCCGACAAGCTCAAGAGCGTGAGCGAACGTTCGGGCGAGCGCGATGCCGTTGTGTGCGGCAAGGGCAAAATCTGCGGTTGCGATACGGCGCTCTTCTTTATGGACGCCAACTTTATGATGGGCTCGATGGGTTCCGTGGTGGGCGAGAAGATCTGCCGCACATTTGAGCGTGCGACCGAGCTGGGACTGCCGGTCGTTGGCTTTACCGTATCGGGTGGCGCCCGCATGCAGGAGGGCGTGACCTCGCTCATGCAGATGGCCAAGATTTCTGCGGCGGTTAGGCGCCATAGCGAGGCGGGCGGCCTGTATATCACGGTGCTCACCGACCCCACGACCGGAGGTGTAACCGCGAGCTTTGCCATGGAGGGCGATATTATCCTGGCCGAGCCCGATGCCCTGACGGCATTTGCCGGCCCGCGCGTGATCGAGCAGAACATGCACAAGCGCCTGCCCAAGGGATTCCAGCGCTCCGAGTTTTTGCTGGAGCACGGCTTTTGCGATGCCGTTGTTCCGCGTGGCGAGATTGCGCTCACGGTAGGCGAGCTGCTGGCGCTGCACGAAGGGCACGCGCCCGGCCTGGGGGCACCGCATGAGATCGTGCATACGGGTCGCCGTGGCAAAAAGCTGGGACACTTGTTCAAGCGCTCGGCCGCACCAAAAACCGCGCTCGAGATTGTCAAGCAGACCCGCTCAGCAGATCGCGCCACGGCAGGCGAGATGATCTCGCTGGGCCTGGATGGATTTGTGGAGCTGCACGGCGACCGCTACTTTGGCGACGACGCTGCTGTGGTGGCTGGCATTGGCTGGAAAGACGGACGCCCCGTAACGGTCATCGCCATCGAGCGCGGCACCACGACCAAAGAGCGCATGCGTCGCAACTTTGGTATGGCACATCCCGAGGGCTACCGCAAAGCGCGTCGCCTGATGCGCCAGGCCGAAAAGTTTGGTCGACCGGTTCTGTGCCTGGTCGATACTTCGGGCGCGTTTTGCGGCATCGGTGCCGAGGAACGCGGCCAGGGCGAGGCGATTGCCCAGAACCTCATGGAGATGAGCGACCTTAAGACGCCGATTGTCTCGGTGGTGACAGGCGAGGGCGGCTCTGGTGGCGCGCTGGCGCTGTCCGTGGCCGACCGCATCCTGATGCTCTCGAGCTCGGCCTATTCGGTCGTGAGCCCCGAGGCCTGTGCGTCGATCCTGTGGAAGGATACCGAGCGCGCGAATGAGGCTGCCGAGGCGCTGAAGCTCACAGCTCCCGATCTGTTGGCGCTCGGCATCATCGACGGCATTGTCGACGATAGGGGCCTGTCGCATGAGGAGATCGCCGGTGCCGTCATGTCCTCGGCATTTGATGCCTTCGATACGCTTGGGCAGCTCGACGAGGCGACCCTCACAAACCTCCGCTACGAAAAGTACCGCGCAATCGGTCAGTACCGCACGATGTGACAAAGGGACAGCCCGCATGTCATATTGGGAAAGGCATTCCATGCTACAAGTTTCTAACACCTCGTTTACAACGTCGGTTTCATCAAACGCCATGGCCGTGGTGGACTATCTGTCCAAAAGCATGATGTCGGCGCTGCCGTTTATTGTCTGCGCGGCGTTGTTCCGCACCGTCGCTGTCATTATGGGCGAAGGCATGCTGGGCCTGTGGTCTGCCGATTCCGATATCTATCGCCTGTTCTACAGTTGGCTCTATAACGCCGGCTACTACTTTTTGCCCATTTATCTTGGTTGGGCGGCCGCCCGCCAGCTCGGTTGCTCGGAGCAGCTGGGCATGATGCTGGGCGGCGTATTGATTGCACCCGATCTGCTCAAGCTCGTCGATGCCGCATCGACGACGGGGGCATCGATGACTTCCGTGTATGGTCTGCTTCCTGCGCCGGTCAACGATTACACGACGACTGTTATTCCGGTTCTCATCTCGGTGCCCGTGCTATGGCGAGTGGAGTGTTTCTTTAAGCGCGTTATCCCTAAGGCCGTGGCGTTTTCGTTCGTTCCGTTTGCGACCATGCTTGTCATGGTTCCGGTTTCGCTGTGTATTACGGCGCCGGCGGGCAGCTATCTGGGCATGCTGTTGGGCCAGCTTATGTTTATGCTTGGCAGTTCCGGTGGCATCGTGTCGCTGCTCACGCTCATGGGGCTTGCCGCGGGCTGGGAGTTCCTAAAGATCGCCGGCGTCAGCAACGTTGTCCTATCGCTCGCCTATGCGCAGTTTATGAGTGTGGGAACGGATTCGTGCATCCTGATCGCCGCGACGATGGCAACGTTCGCCGTTTGGGGCATGCCCTTTGGCGCGTCGCTTCGCGTTGCGGATAAGGACGAGAAGGCGCTCATGCTGGGCTATTCAATCTCGGGTGTTCTTGGCGGCGTAAGCGAGCCGGCGCTGTACGGTTGCGGCTTTAAATATGGCAGGTGCCTGACGTGCATGGCCATTGGCGGCGCCGTCGGAGGCCTTGTTGCGGCCGTGGGCCACGTTACGGCCTATACCATCGGCATGACGAATGTCCTTATGGTCATTGGCTTTGCCACGGGCGGCATCTCGAACCTGCTGTGGTGCTGCGCTGCCGGCGGTGTGGCATTTGCGGTGTCTGCGGCGCTGAGCTACTGCTTTGGCGTGGTGCCGGCGAAGGGACAGACGACGGGGGACGGAGCCGATTCACCCGAAACCTCGAAGAGCGTGGCCGAAGTAAGCGCGTAAACCTGTGCGACACAAGGACGATTCCTTTGCCATATTCCAAGGCCGTGACCCGTGTGGGTTGCGGCCTTTTTTGTATCTGGGGGACAAAGTGGCTACACTACAATCCGTTTGAGCAATAGATATATAGGTAGTACCGTGGGGGCGGATGTAGATGGTCGAGTGGATTGTTAAGCGTGCGCAGGGCGACCGTGCGCGCGTGGGCACGTTGACGGGCGTGGTGTGTATTCTCGCCAATGTGGCACTATGCGCTGCGAAGGGCGTAATTGGCGTGCTGTCGGGATCGGTTTCGATTGTGGCGGATGCCATGAACAACCTGTCCGATGCAAGCTCGAATATCGTGAGCGTGCTGGGCTTTAAGCTGGCGAGCAAGCCGGCCGACCCCGAGCATCCTTACGGCCACGGTCGCTACGAGTATCTCTCGGGTTTGGTCGTGGCGGCGCTCGTGCTGCTTATTGGCATCGAACTGGTGAAGTCCTCGGTGGAGCGTATTGTCAACCCGGAGCCTGTCGAGTTCTCGCTTGCCCTGGTGGCAGTCCTGGCACTTTCGATGGTTGTAAAGCTGTGGATGGCGGCCCTCAACCAAAAGCTCGGCGATCGCATTGAGTCCGAGACGCTGCATGCGACCGCGCAGGATTCCAAGAACGATGTCCTTGCCACAGGCGCCGTGCTGGCATGTGCGATTGTTTCGCAGGTGACGCACATCAATCTTGACGCATGGGTCGGCCTTGCCGTTGGCGCCTATATTGGCTGGAGCGGCCTTGAACTTATTCAAGATACGGTGAGCCCGCTTTTGGGCCAGTCACCCGATCCTAAGCTGGTCAAGCACATTCGAGACAAGATCATGAGCTATCCCGGCGTTTTGGGCGTTCACGATTTGATGGTTCACGACTACGGCCCGGGCAGGAAGTTTGCAAGTGCGCACGCCGAGATGGCGGCCGAGGCCAGCCCGCTGGAAAGTCACGACACGCTCGATAACATCGAGCAGTCGTTTAGGAACGAAGACGGCATGATTGTCACACTTCACTACGACCCCATCGTGACCGACGATCCAAAGGTGGCGAGCATGCGCTTGCGCATTCACGCCATGGCTCAGGAGATCGATAACCGCCTCTCGATTCATGACCTACGCTGTGTGCCGGGTCCTACGCACACCAACGTGATCTTTGACTGCGTGCGTCCCTCGGATCTGCAGATGAGTGCCGAAGACTTAAAGCACGCGCTGGCACAACGGGTCGAATCGGAATATCCCAAGTCGATTGCCAAGATTACGATCGACGAAGACTACGTAGGGCATACCCACGAGTAAGGCTGTGCCGGCAAAGCAGGTTATGCAGAAGGGGAGAGCATGAAGAAGCTGTATCTACTCCGCCACGGTCAGACGGAGTTCAACGTCAAAAAGCTGGTCCAGGGCCGCTGCGATTCGCCGCTGACCGATCTGGGCCGTCAGCAAGCCGGGATGGCAGCCGCATGGCTTAAGGGCCACGGCGTCGTCCCCGACAAAGTGGTCTCTTCGTCCTTAGGCCGAGCCATGGACACAGCTCAGCTCGTCGCATGCGAGCTCCTCGGCCCGGACGCAGCAGCCGAGCCCTGCGAAGGCATCATCGAGCGCTGCTACGGCACCTTCGAAGAAGGCCCGCACGACGCGCTACCCACCGACGTCTGGGACCCCGGCGAGGACTTGGTCCCCTTCGGAGGAGAAGGAAGCCATGCGCTGCAAGAGCGCATGGTAGGCACCCTCACCAATATCATGGGCGCCGAGGGCATAGAAACCCTCCTAGCAGTAAGCCACGGCAGCGCCAGCCGCCAATTCATTAGAGCCGCCGCCCCAGAGGGCTTCGAGCTCCCAACAAAACTCCCCAACTGCGCCATCATGATTTTCGATTTCGATGAGCAAAAGCCACAAGCAGAAGGCGAACCGTCCCAATGCAAGTTCACCCTCCAGCAAATAGTGGACCCCCAACAAAGTCATTAGCCTGGGCGAGCAGAGTTAGGCAGACATCAACGTGTCGTCTCCCGAGCTTGGCAGAGGGGCGGCGAAATATATTAAGTTTGTCGCGAGTTCCGCACGCAAAGGAAAGCACTTAATGTGCTTTCCGTCTTGCGCAGGACTGTAGAGCAGCAAACTTAATATATTTCGCCGCCCCTCTGCCAAGCCCAGGCGACTCCACGCACTTTACCTGCGTAAACAATGTGAGTGAAATATGAATCTCGATGGATACGCCCGCAGCCGTGTATACTAAACAGCTGTGTGAAACCAGGGGAGTATTCTGGCTGGACAAAATGCCTGCTTAATAGGGTTGTCAGGTAGTCCGGGCGAAATACAAGGCTGGGGAGCACGTCGTGTAAGTAGTGGTCCTCTAGGGGCGTACGCTCGGTGGTGTACGCATTGTCCCAAGACCACGCGAGAGTTGGGATCATATCTTGATCAGCATGATTCTCGGCCGCAAGATTGGCATGACCCAGGTTTGGGACGAGGACGACAACGTCGTTCCCGTCACGGTCATCCAGGCTGGCCCCTGCGCTGTCTCGCAGGTTAAAACTCAGGCAACCGACGGCTATGACGCCGTCCAGATCGGTTTCGGCGACATCAAGGCCAAGAACGTGAACAAGCCCATGGCTGGTCACTTCGCCAAGGCCGGCGTCGAGCCTGTCCGCTTCCTTCGTGAGGTCCGCGTCGAGAACGGCGAGGAGCACAAGGTCGGCGAGGTCGTTACCGTCGCTGATTTCGCTGATGTCGAGAAGGTCGACGTCATCGGTACCTCCAAGGGTAAGGGCTTCCAGGGTCGCATCAAGCGCTGGGGTCAGCGCCGCGGTCCTATGACGCATGGTTCTCACTTCCAGCGTCACCCCGGTTCTATCGGTCAGTGCGCCTATCCTGCGCGCGTCCTCAAGGGCGTCAAGATGGCCGGTCACATGGGTAACGAGCGCGTTACCGTCAAGAACCTTTCCGTTGTCCGCATCGATGCCGAGCAGAACCTCATCTTGGTCAAGGGCGCTGTCCCGGGTGCCAAGAATGGTCTCGTCGCCATCCGTATGGCCTAAGGGCCCAGCCCATTTAGCCCAGCGTCATACCAAGGAGAACACTTAAATGGCAAAGTTTGAAGTAAAGAACAGCGAGGGCAAGAAGGTCGCCGAGGCCGAGCTCGCCGCTGAGGTGTACGGCATCGAGCCGAACATCCACGTTATGCACCACATCGTCAAGTGCCAGATGGCCTCTTGGCGTCAGGGCACCCAGTCCGCTAAGGGCCGCTCTGAGGTTTCCGGTGGCGGCAAGAAGCCTTGGCGTCAGAAGGGCACCGGCCGTGCCCGCCAGGGTTCCATCCGTGCTGCCCAGTGGCGTCACGGTGGCGTTGTCTTCGCCCCCAAGCCCCGTTCCTACGCTAAGCGTATGAACAACAAGGAGGTCAAGCTGGCTATGCGCTCCGCGCTGTCCGCCAAGCTGGCCGATGGCGAGCTCGTGCTCGTCGACGACTACGGCTTCGAGAAGCCTTCCACCAAGGCTGCCGTTGCCATGCTCAAGGCTCTCGGCCTTGAGGGCAAGCGTCTGACCATCATCGTTCGCGATGAGGACGTCAACGCCTACCTGTCGTTCCGCAACATTCCCAAGACGTTCATCATCACTGCCGACGAGGCCAACACCTACGATCTCGTCAACAACAACGCTGTGCTGATGCCCGCCGACATCGCCGCTCACTTCGGGGAGGTGCTTGCTTAAATGACCGCCCACGAGATCATCATCCGTCCGATCGTGTCCGAGCGTTCCTTCTCCGGCATGGAGCAGAACAAGTACACGTTCGAGGTCGCCAAGGATGCTAACAAGTATCAGATCAAGGACGCTGTCGAGGAGATCTTCGGCGTCAAGGTCGTTCGCGTGAACACCCTGACGGTCAAGCCCAAGACCAAGCGCGTGCGCTATGTCGCCGGCAAGACCCGTTCTTGGAAGAAGGCCATCGTCACGCTGGCCGAGGGCGACACCATCGAGGTCTTTGGCAACCAGGCCTAAGACTCGCTGCTGTTGAGTGAGCTCATGCCTCCCAAATAGGGGAGGCGAGAGCTCAAGGTTTTGGGCGTATAAAATGGACACGCCCGGAGCCGTGTATACGTCCGGTGTCATCGCACCCGAGGCAGAACCTCGAATCCCTGTCTGCGATGGCTAACGGATTCCTATTGAAAGGGATTGTAATGGCTGTAAAGCACCTTAAGCCGACCTCCGCTGGTAGGCGTTGGCAGACGATCTCCGATTTCTCCGAGATCACCTGCACCAAGCCCGAGAAGTCTCTTCTCGAGCCCCTGCCCAAGAAGGCCGGTCGTAACAACAACGGCCGCATCACCACCCGCCACCAGGGCGGCGGCGTGAAGCGTCGTTACCGTGTGATCGACTTCAAGCGCAACAAGGACGACGTGCCCGCCAAGGTTGCCACGATCGAGTACGATCCGAACCGTTCCGCTCGCATCGCTCTGCTGCACTACGCTGACGGTGAGAAGCGCTACATCCTCGCCCCTAAGGGCCTCGAGGTCGGTCAGACCGTCATGTCCGGTTCTGACGCCGACATCAAGCCGGGCAACGCTCTGCCCCTCGCCGACATCCCCGTCGGTACGCTCATCCACGCCGTCGAGTTCCAGCCGGGCAAGGGCGCCGCTATCGCCCGTTCCGCCGGTAACTCCTGCCAGCTGATGGGTAAGGAGGGCAAGTACGCTATCGTCCGTATGCCTTCCTCCGAGATGCGCCGCATCCTCGTTACCTGCCGCGCCACCGTCGGTGAGGTCGGCAACGCCGATCACGCCAACATTGTCATCGGTAAGGCCGGCCGTAAGCGTCACTTGAACGTGCGCCCGACCGTCCGCGGTACCGTCATGAACCCTGTCGACCACCCGCACGGCGGTGGCGAGGGCAAGAACCACACCTCTGGTCGTCCCTCTGTTACCCCCTGGGGTAAGCCGACGAAGGGCCTTCGTACGCGCAAGAAGAAGAAGGTCTCGAACCAGCACATCATTCGTCGCCGTAAGAAGTAATTTCGGATACCGAGTTTTAGGAGAAAGCACTTATGAGCAGAAGTCTCAAAAAGGGCCCGTTCGTGGAGACTCGCCTTCTCTCGCGTATCACCGCGATGAACGAGGCTGGCAAGAAGGACGTCGTGAAGACCTGGTCCCGCGCGTCCACCATCTTCCCCGAGATGGTTGGTCACACCATCGCCGTCCACGACGGCCGCAAGCATGTGCCCGTGTATGTTACCGAGTCCATGGTTGGTCACAAGCTCGGCGAGTTCGCGCCGACTCGTACGTTCCGTGGCCACAAGGCCAAATAGGGGGTTAACCGTAAATGGCAACTAAGTCTATTGAAACTGAGGCCACCGAGGTTCGCGCCGTCGCTAAGTACGTGCGTGTTTCCCCCAGCAAGGCCCGCCTGGTGGTCGATCTGATCCGCCGCAAGCCTGTCGCTCAGGCCTTCGACATCCTCCACTTCTGCGACCGCGCCGTCGCCGTGGATGTCGAGAAGGTTCTCCGTTCCGCCGTTGCGAACGCCGAGAACAACAACGGTCTGCGTGCCGACAACCTGGTTGTCGCCGCTGCCTATGTTGACGAGGGTCCGACGCTTAAGCGCATCCGTCCCCGCGCCAAGGGTTCCGCTTCTCGCATTCTGAAGCGTACTTCCCACATCACCGTCGTCGTTGCTCCTCGAAAGGAGGCGTAAAGCTGTATGGGTCAGAAAGTCTACCCCACCGGCTTCCGTCTTGGCATCACCGAGAACTGGCGCTCCCGCTGGTTCGCAGAGAAGGATTACGCTAAGACCCTCGGTAACGATCTCGAGATCCGCAAGTACCTCGAGAAGCGTCTTTCCCGCGCAGCTGTCTCCCGCGTCGAGATCGAGCGCGCTGGCGACAAGGTGAAGGTCATCATCCTCACCGCTCGCCCCGGCGTTGTCATCGGTAAGAAGGGTGCCGAGATCGATACCCTCCGCACCGAGCTCGAGAAGGTCGCTGGCGTCTCCAAGGGCCAGCTCTCCGTCGACGTTGTCGAGATCAAGCGCCCCGAGCTCGACGCCAACCTCGTTGCTCAGTCTATCGCCGAGCAGCTCGAGGGCCGCGTTGCCTTCCGTCGCGCTATGCGCAAGGCTGTCCAGTCTGCCCGCAAGGCCGGCGCTAAGGGCATCCGTATCCAGTGCTCCGGTCGTCTCGGCGGTGCCGAGATGGGCCGTCGTGAGTGGTACCGCGAGGGTCGCGTGCCTCTGCACACCCTCCGTGCCAAGATCGACTACGGCACGGCTGTCGCCAGCACCACCATGGGCGCTTGCGGCGTGAAGGTCTGGATCTACCTGGGCGAGAAGCTCCCGGGCCAGCCCGTTCCCAACCCTGCACTCGAGGGCTCTTCCCGTCCTCGTCGTCGTAACTCCGAGAGGAGGGGTCAGTAGTGCTTGCCCCTAAGCGTATTCTTCACCGCAAGGTGCAGCGTGGCTCCATGAAGGGCCAGGCCAAGGGTAATACCGAGCTGCATTTCGGCGAGTTTGGTATCCAGGCTCTCGAGGCCCATTGGATCACCAACCGTCAGATCGAGGCCGCTCGTATTGCCATGACCCGCTACATGAAGCGTGGCGGTCGTGTGTACATCACGATCTTCCCCGATAAGCCCATCACCAAGAAGCCTGCCGAGACTCGCATGGGTTCTGGTAAGGGTAACCCCGAGGAGTGGGTGGCCGTCGTCAAGCCCGGCCGCATCATGTTCGAGGTCAAGGGCGTGCCCGAGGAGGTCGCTCGCGAGGCTCTGCGTCTTGCACAGCACAAGCTTCCCATCAAGACCAAGATTGTTGCTGCCAAGAACGCTGAGCAGCGCATCGAGAAGGAGATGGCTGAGGAGGCCGCTCTCGAGGCCAAGTGGGCTGCTGAGGACGCCGCCGCCGCCAAGGAGGAGAACTAATGAAGCCCGCAGAGATTCGTGAGCTCTCGGACGCTCAGCTCGTTGAGAAGCTGAAGGAAATGCGCGCCGAGCTCTTTAACCTTCGTTTCCAGATGGCCACCAGCCAGCTGGACAACACCGCTCGCGTCAACACCGTGAAGAAGGACATCGCTCGCGTCCTCACGGAGCAGCGCGCCCGCGAGATCGCAGCGGAGAAGTCCGCTGTCGCCGAGTAGGACCTAAGGAGAGAACATGACTGATTCGCGTAACTCGCGTAAGGTCCGTACGGGTGTCGTTACCTCCGTCTCCGGTGCCAAGACCATCGTCGTCACCATCACCGAGCGCAAGCGTCACCCCAAGTACGGCAAGATGATGACCAGCTCCAAGAAGCTGCACGCTCACGACGAGGAGTGCACGGCTGGCGTGGGCGATACCGTCCGCGTTATGGAGACCCGTCCTATGTCCAAGATGAAGCGTTGGCGCCTCATCGAGGTCGTCGAGCGCGCTAAATAAGCAGTCGCTCTTACGACTTGTACGTTTCCGAAGATGTGCGTATGCCTGGCTTGCATACCACGGGCCGTATAAAGGCTGCGCACCTCTCTTCGGTTCTTAGTTCGGAGGAACATCTACCATGATTCAGATGCAAACCATGCTGAACGTCGCCGACAACTCCGGCGCTCGCAAGATTCGCTGCATCAAGGTGCTTGGCGGTTCCAAGCGTCGTTATGCAGGCATCGGCGATGTGTTCATCGGTGCTGTCCAGGAGGCTACCCCTGGCGCCAACGTCAAGAAGAAGGACGTTGTCCGTTGCGTCGTCGTTCGCACCGTTAAGGAGATCCGCCGCAAGGATGGCTCCTACATTCGCTTTGATGAGAACGCCTGCGTTGTCATCAACAACGATGGTTCGCCCGTCGGCACCCGTATCTTCGGGCCCGTCGCTCGCGAGCTTCGTGACAAGAAGTACATGAAGATCGTCTCGCTCGCTCCCGAGACCCTGTAGTTAGGGGAGATATATGTATATCAAGAAGGGCGATAAGGTCCAGGTTCTTTCTGGTAAGGATCGCGGCAAGCAGGGCGTTGTCCTGCGTGCTCTCCCCGCCGAGAACAAGGTCGTTGTCGAGGGCGTTTCGGTCGTCAAGAAGGCCGTCAAGCCCAACGCTGCCAACCAGCAGGGCGGCATCGTTTCGCAGGAGGCTCCCATCGACGCCTCCAACGTCAATCTCGTTTGCCCCGAGTGCGGTAAGGTTACCCGCGTCGGTCACGAGAAGGACGGCAAGAACAAGCTGCGCGTCTGCAAGAAGTGCGGCCACAAGTTCTAAGCTGCCCGCAACATCAAGTTGCTAGCAAAGGCCCGGATGCCACGGCACCCGGGCCTTTTTCTATCCCTACTCATTCGGGACAGACTTAAATGAGTGGCCGTTGATTGGCAGTCATTGGGGACAGACTTAAATGACTAGTCGTTGGGGACGTTCTTAAACGGCTAGTTGATGGGGACAGTCTTTAGATTTGTATATCTGGCCATCTGGGATAGGCTTCAACGAAAGCGGCACTTAGGGACTGTCCCTAGGTGTCGGCACATAGGGGCGTTCCCTTTTTGCCGGCAGTTTGGGACGATCCTTTGATGTCTGATGCCCCCAGAGGGGTGAAGTAATACAGCTGGGTCTGTCTTTTAGGGCTTTGGTGTTCCGCCCCTTTATGTTTCACAAGAATCGTCGCATGCGCATTTACGCGCATAGCCTTGCGCGATAATGCGCATAGCCGCGCAAACATCTGCCAACTATGGCTAAATAATGACCGATAAGCAAATAAATACGCAAACACGAGCAGATACGCGCGCAATTGTGCGACTATAGGGTTGTTAGAAATGAAGGACTTCCGATGACTCAGGAGGCACATCATGGCAGATTCCAAACAGGCTCCGCTCGACGCCGAGGCAGCCGCAAAGGCGGCGTTTGCCTCGGTCCAGAATCAGCCGTTCCCAAACGACATCTTTACGGCTCCCGAGCTTTGCTGGGCAGTGATCGGGTGCGGTGTTATCGCCAACCAAATGGCCCAGTCCCTCGCGCTGGCCGGCCGCAAGCTTGCGGGCGTCGCCAACCGCACGCTGTCAAAGGCTCAAGCTTTTGCCGAGCAGTATGGCATCGAGAAGGTCTATGAAACGGCCGAGGACCTCTATGCCGACCCTAACATCGACGCGATCTATATCACCACGCCGCATAACACGCATATCACCTACCTGCGCGCCGCTCTGGCAGCTGGCAAGCACGTGCTCTGCGAGAAGGCCATTACCCTCAACACCGCCGAACTCGACGAGGCACGTGCCATTGCCGGTGAGCATAACGTGGTCCTCATGGACGCCACCACGGTGCTCCACATGCCCTTGTATCAGGAGCTGCGTCGTCGTATGGATGCCGGTGAGTTTGGTCGCATGAACCTCGCCCAACTCAACTTTGGTAGCTACAAGGAGTACGGCGACCTGACCAACCGCTTTTACAATCGCAACCTTGCTGGCGGTGCCATGCTCGACATTGGCGTCTATGCCCTGTCCGTTATGCGCCTGTTTATGGCAAGTCAGCCCGCTGAGGTCGTTTCGCTGGGCAACACCTGTGAGACCGGTGTCGACGTAGCGGGCGGTATCGTCTGCCGTAATGCCGAGCAGCAATTGGGTGTTGTGAGCCTTACGCTCCACTCCAAGCAGCCCAAACGCTCGGTTATCAGCTTTGACAAGTGCTATATCGAGGTCAACGAGTATCCGCGTGCCGATCACGCGACCATCGTGTGGACTGCGGACGGCCACCGCGAGGAGGTCCATGCCGGCACCGAGGCTTACGCCCTGTGCTACGAGATGGCCGACCTCGAGAAGGCCGTTGCCGGCGACGACTCCAAGCGCGAGCTGCTGGATTATGCTTCTGATGTTATGGAGCTTATGACCAAGCTCCGCGCCGACTGGGGAGTCGTGTACCCCGAGGAGGAGTAAGCGATGCTAGCGGAAGATAGGCTCAATGCGATTGTGTCGATGGTGCAGCAGGCTGGCTCGGTTACCGTGCCAGAGCTTGCTGACGCCCTGGGCGTGACGGCGTCTACCATTCGGCGCGACCTGCAGACGCTCGACCGAGCGCACCGCATCGCCAAGGTCCACGGTGGAGCGACGAGTCTTGAGCGCGCGCACGTGACGCGCGACCTAACGCTCAACGAGCGCAGCGACCTCCATAACGACGACAAAGAGCGTATCTGCGCCCGTGCGGCGGCGCTTGTGGAGCCCGAGAGCTTTGTATACATCGACTCGGGCTCGACGACGCTCAAGCTCATCGAGCATCTTCCACACCTTGAAGGTGTCACCTATGTGACCGATTCCGTGCTTCACGCTCAGCACCTTGCTTTGCGCGGCATGCGCACCGTGGTGTTGGGTGGCGAGCTCAAGCCCGAGACCGAGGCACTCGTTGGCCCCGATGCCTTGGCAACCCTGGACCGCTACAACTTCAACTGCGGCTTTTGGGGTTCTAACGGCATTGCCGCCGAGCAGGGCTTCACGGCGCCCGATATCGAGGAAGCGCAAGTAAAGCGTATCTCGATGCGCCATACGGCCAAACGTTTCGTAATCTCGGACGCCAGTAAATTTGGCATGGTGGCGCCCGTCAAGTTCGCGGACTTCCGCGACGCAACGATTATTACCGCAGGCGAGGTTCCCGCCAAGTACCGGGCAATGGACAACGTCGTCACGGTCTAGCAAGTAGGGGCAGGCTAAGGCCAAAACCAACACGAAGGTGCCTGTCCCCATTGTGGTGGTTAGTAACGAAAACCGAGTAGTTTTCTCAATAGAAAAGCGGCAACGTCCATCACGGGCGTTGCCACTTTCGTTGTCTGCCGGTTTGTCTAAGTCTGTAACAACTAGACCGTTAAAAGTGGGTTAGGTGTTACAGATTGAGATACTTCCGAACCGCGCCGTCCCTTTGTCTCAATCTGTAACATCTGGGATGGATTTTGCCGAGTTACTGTTACAGATTGAGATTTTCCCTTGAGGGAGATTCGAATGTCTCGATCTGTAACAGATAGACCGGAAAATGGGTTCTAACTGTTACAGATCGAGACGTTTTGGGACCGCGGCTGAGCCATAGCGGCTAAACCGCCACAAAGGTGCCTGTCCCCATTGTGGTGGTTTAGGGCTCCCAGGGGCAGGGGGCTTCGATGTGGATGTACTCGCCGGTTACGGGATGCGTGAAGGACACGCTGTGGGCGTGGAGCATCAGGCCGCAGGGGCGCGGCGTTCCGTACAGGTCGTCGCCAACCAGGGGGTGATGCTCGCTGGCCAGGTGCACACGGATCTGGTGTTTGCGGCCGGTGAGCAGCTCGACATCGATATAGGAACGCGCGGGCAGGCCTCGGCGGCTCTTAAGGCGCTTGAGCACCTTGACGCGCGTCTGAGACGGCTTGCCGCTGGCGCCAACGCGCATCTTGCGGCTATCGTGGCGGTCGCGGGCGATGGGCTTGTCGATGAGCTTCTCGTCCCAGTCGATCTTGCCCTCGGCCAGCGCCAGATAGTGCTTTTCGAAGGCGTGGTCGATGACCATTTGGTCAAAGGCGGGCTGCGTCTGTTTGTCGAGCGAAAACAACACCACGCCGGTGGTGTTGCGGTCCAGGCGGTTGAGCGGCTGCATGTCGGTCGCGGCAAAGCCGTCACCCATCGCCAGCAGCAGGTCGCTGGCGTAGTCGGTGAGCGTGCGCTCGCCGGTGCCGTCGCCGTGGACGATCATGCCGGCGGGCTTGTCGATGGCCATGAGCCAGGCGTCGCAGTAAAGGACTTGAGGTTCTTCGTTCACGTGTAAGCCTTTCGGTTAGCTAATTCCCACAAACATGCAGCCCGAGGTGGCGCCGCGCAGGCGGGCGGCGGGCTTGCGGCCGGCCTGTGCTGCTTCGACGGCACGACGGACGCGGGCGACGGCACGGCCCACCTCATCTGTCTCGAGCAGCGTTCCGTCTACCATGAGACGACTCACGCCGGCATCGAGCAGCTGAGGAACCTGCGGCGTGAGGTCGATGGGGTAGGCGTCGTACAGGCGAGAGCGGCCATGGATGTCGGTGCGTACGGGCATGACCTTGCCGTCGATATTCTTGAGTGACAGCTTGCGGGCGCGCAGGCGGCAGTTAGCGCAATCGTGGATGCAGCCATTGGCCACCTGCAGGATGCAGTGCTCACTCGTCATAACGCGCGGGCGGCCGAACACAGTGATGCCCAGAGCCGCGGGCGCGGCGGCGCCGAGCGAGACAATCTCGTCGAGCGTGATCTCGGGCGAGAGCCAAAACGCACCGGCTCCGCGCTCGGCAAGCGCCTCCATGCAGGGCGTGTTGTGCACCGGCAGACAAGAGCGAATCTCGGCCGTGGCGCCAACCTGGGCGGCCAGGGCAAGCTCAGAGATGTTGCCAATAGCGACCGTGGCGCCGGCAACAACCCACGGGTCGACGCGTACGTGGTCAACGGCGCGGCAGACCTCGTCGAGCACGGGTACGATGCCCTGCTCAAATGCATCGGCGGGGGAGAGCTCGGCCGCATCGAGCGTGTCGGTGGTCATGTAGATGCGCGTTGCACCCTCGGCGCGAGCGGCCTCGGCGGCCTCGAGCGAGGTGACGGTGGCGCAGATCTGCGGCTCATCGCGGTAGTGCTCGGGCGCGGGGCGGGAATCACTGGTTACAATCGCCGGCAGCTCGAGCGTTTTCGCGCGCTCCTCGTACGGTGCCAGAATGGCCTCTTCCAGCGCCTTACAAGCGGCGGCGCGCACCTTGTGTACGGCAGAAAAGCCCATACCGCAGCCGGCGTCGAGCGAAACGTCAAAGCTTGCGGCCTCAAAGGGAGAGGAGCCCATGCGCCCGACGTGCTCAACCAGATCGGATGCCTCGACGGCGCGGGTCTTGGCAGCCTCGACGGTAAAGCCCGTGGCCGTGGCCGTAAGCGAAGGATCGTCACAGCAGGTGAGCGTAATGGTAAACGGCTCGCCTAGACGCGCCACAACGGACACGTCTACAGAGCGGCGGCGCAGCACATCGCGTTTGAGCGCAGCGCCGGCAGCGTCAATGGCGCGCTGGCTTCGAATCACGCGCACGCGGCAGCCCTCGGGCATGCTGCGGGGCACGCGGCATTCGATGATGTCGCCGGCGGCGGCATCATCAGCGGCAATGGTGGTCAGGAACTGGTCAAATTCGTTATCGTGGCGAAGCTCCAGCAGGTCGCCCTTGCCCACGGGCTCAAACAGCTCAATGCGGGCGATGGCAGCGCGGCGACGGCGGTCGTCGGGTTTGAGCCCGCGCACATCGCGGTTGGCCAGACGGCTGCCCAGCACCGTGCCTACGATCTGGCCGCGGTTGTTGGATCGCTCGTAACTCATCATCTCGTCGCCCGAGGTGCCGTCCTGATAGGCGTGCGTAAAGTCGCGGTTAAAGCAACGCTTGAGCTGGCGCTGGCGGGCGGCCTCCTCGTCCTTGGCCACGGTGGCTCCGGCCAGCATATCGTCAATTTCGTGACGGTACACATCGACGATGGAGTACACGTAATCGGGCGCCTTCATGCGGCCCTCGAGCTTGAGCGATGCGGCGCCGGCGTCATACAGACGGCGAACAAGCTGCGAAGTGTTGGTGTCGCGCGGGCACAGCGCGCGCTCGCGACCGGCAGGGGAGAGCGAGCGGCCGTTCTCGTCGATCAGCTCGTAAGGCAGGCGACAGGGCTGAGCGCACATACCGCGGTTGGCCGAGCGGCCCGCCATGGCAAAGCTCGACAGCAGGCACAGACCCGAGTAGCAAAAGCAGATGGCGCCGTGGCTAAAGACCTCGAGGTCCACATCGGGCGCGGCGTTGTGAATGGCGGCGATCTCGTCGATGGAGAGCTCGCGCGAGAGAGTCACGCGGTCGGCGCCCTGCTCGCGGCACCAGATAGTTCCGCGGTCGTCGTGGATGTTCGCCTGGGTCGAGATATGCGTCTCGATGCCGGGCATGGTGCGCTTGACTTCAAAGAACAGGCCCCAGTCCTGGATGATAAAGGCGTCGGCGCCCAGCGTGGAGCAGCGATGGATGAGCTGCAGTGCATCGCCCATCTCGGACTGCTTGATGACGATGTTGACCGTGACGTAGACGCGCGACCCGGCTAGATGCGCGGCGCGGCAGGCTTGCTCAAAGGCCTCGTCGGTAAAGTTGGTGGCCTTGCGGCGGGCGTTAAAGCTGCCCATGCCGCAGTAGATGGCGTCTGCCCCGGCGGCGAGTGCGGCGGCAAAAGGCTCGGGCCCTCCGGCGGGGGCCAAAAGCTCGGGCCTGCGGTTAGTGGTTCGGCTGGCGGTTGCGGTCATATCCTGCCTTTCAAAATGCTCAGATATTCAAAAGTATAGTGGTGCCGTTGCGGCAGGCGATGCCCGTGCTCCAAGCGGGATAAAGTCTTCAGCAGCTTGGGCTGGCTGACCCCGTGGAGAACCGTTCAGCGGTTCGGGGAAACCGTTGGGCGATAAAATATTCTCGCAGCGTGATAATAATCTTGCATCGCGCGGAAACCTTGAGTACTATCCCAATCAAGCGCGGTGTTCAGACCGAACTGTGCCTCCCGGTGTGAACACCGCGCTCACGCTCTCTATCTGATCGTAAGGAGAAAAACATGAGCAAGACCGTCGTGTCTTCCGATAACGCACCCGCAGCCATCGGCCCGTATTCCCCCGGTATCCAGGCCGGCAACATGGTGTTCCTGTCCGGCCAGCTGGGCATCGACCCCGCGACCGGCAAGATGCCCGAGGGCGTCGAGGCCCAGGCCAAGCAGTCCCTCGCCAATGTCGAGGCCCTGCTGACCGCTGCCGGCGCCACCTTTGCCGATGTCGTCAAGACCACGGTCTACCTGGCCGAC
Organism: Collinsella aerofaciens; assembly: GCA_905213325.1. Classification (GTDB taxonomy): domain Bacteria; phylum Actinomycetota; class Coriobacteriia; order Coriobacteriales; family Coriobacteriaceae; genus Collinsella; species Collinsella aerofaciens_AG. The sequence goes on along the minus strand of CAJMHW010000019.1, from coordinate 15,851 downwards.
ATCGCCGACTTCGCCGCCGTGAACGAGATCTACGCCTCCAAGTTCGAGGCCCCGTTTCCCGCGCGCAGCGCCTTCCAGGTTGCCGCCCTTCCGGCTGGCGGTCTGGTCGAGATCGAGGTCGTCGCCGCCCTCTAAGGTGTTGGCAACAACTAAACATGACATGCAAAAAGACCCTGCAGCGCGTGCGAGCTGCAGAGTCTTTTGTTAAGTGACGAATCGCTTGTGGAGCCGCGCTCCATTTTGCTCGTTAGCCCTCCTTGCGAACTTTTTGCAGGTAGCGGTAGACGCTGGGCTCCGAGATGCCCAACGCGGTGGCGGCGCAGGCCACGGCGCCCTTGAGCATGAACACCCCGTTGCCGTTGAGGTGGCGAATGACGTCCACGCGGTCGCTTTGACCAAGCGACGTCACATCCAGCCCGCGAGCGCTCAGCAGCTCGGCAATGCTGCGGTCGATGAGCTCCTGTGTGGACTCCGAAAGGCTTTCGACCTCGATAGAGGCGGGCTCCGTGCGCGTCGGCGCCGCGTCGAAGCACGCCATGAGCTGCTGTGCCATGGCGTTGATGGAGCGCACGGTCGAGAGGTCGGTGTTGACGCAGAGCATGCCGACGATCTCGTCATTCTCGCGGATAAAGTACGTCGCTGACTCCAATGTCTTGCCACCGGCACCGCGGCCCTCGTAGCCCGTAATAAACGGCAGGTCGCGATACTTGGCGTCGTGCATGATCTTGAGCGCCAGATCGGTGGCGGGACCGCCGACCTTGCGGCCGCTCACGATACCGTTGCGGATATCGACGATGGCGTGGTCGGGATCCGAGAAATCGTGCAGGACGATTTCGCTGTTCTTACCGAGTACCTGCTCCAGGAAATCGACCATCGGCAAAAAGCGACGTACGGTCTCGTTCACGGGCAACTCCTTTGGGTTCTATCGAAGTGTTCATAACAATTTTTTATCATGGTAACACGCTGCCCATCATCTCGTATATCCGCAGGTACATTGCGTAATGCAGACGAACGGTAGGAATTTAGCGGTAAACGGTTGACCAAAAGAAATGTTAGATGTTATTTTGACCAGACACTTTCCTGACCTGCGGAAATGCGTAATTTCAGCTGAAGAATAGTCTGATAACAAAAAATTATTATTGAGAATGAGAATCATCTTTAATACGATATGCAATGAAGGCACAACCTCAACCCCGCACTGCGTCACAATAGAGCGTCAGATGCGAAAACAACTACTTCGAGGATTGGTGGTCAAATGACCCAGGAGACGGTTACGAACGGTACTGAAGCCCTGTTCACTCGCGAAGGCATGCCTCCCGTTAAGGAAATGATCCCGTGTGCCCTTCAGCACGTACTGGCATCGTTTGCCGGCATCATTACCCCGGCGGTCATCATGGCCGGCGTCTACGGCTTTAATAGCCAGCAGAGTACCGACATCATCCAGGTCGCGCTCATTCTTTCGGCGATCGACACGGCCCTTCAGGCCTTCGCTCCCTTCCGTCGCATCGGCGGCGGCCTGCCCATCGTCATGGGCGTTTCGTTCGCGTTCCTGCCGGCCCTGCAGGCCATGGGTGCCTCGGGCTTTAGCTTTGGTGCGCTGCTGGGTGGCGAGATCGTCGGCGGCGCCGTCGCGGTCCTCTTTGGTCTGGCCTACAGCAAGATCAAGTGGCTGTTCCCGCCCGTCGTGACCGGTACGGTCATCTTCTCCATCGGCGTTTCGCTGTATCCCACGGCCGTCAAGTATATGGCCGGCGGTATGGGTACGCCGCTGTGGGGCACCCCGCAGGCCTGGTGCGTCGCTCTTATCACCTTCGCCGTGGTCTTTGCGCTCGCCAACTTTGGCAAGGGCACGCTCAAGCTGGGATCCGTGTTCTTTGGCATGATCGTTGGCATGATCGTCTCCATCCCCTTTGGCATGATCGACTTCTCCAGCGTCGCCACCGCTCAGGTCTTCGCTCTTCCCAAGCTCATGCCCTACGCGCTCGAGTTTGATCCCGAGGTCTGCATTACCCTCGCCGTCGTGTTCCCCATGGTTGCCATCCAAGTTATCGGTGACGTCTCCGCCGCCTGCCTGGGCTCCATCGACCGTATGCCCACCGAGCGCGAGCTCTCCGGCGCTATCGTGTCCCAGGGCCTCACCTCTATGGTCGGCGGTCTGCTGGGCGGTCTTCCCACCAGCGCCCTTGGCCAGAACGTGGGCATCATCTGCTCCAACAAGGTCGTCAACAAGTGGGTCTTTGTGATCATTGCGGCCGTCTTTGCCATCGCCGGTCTGTTCCCGCAGCTCTCTGCCGTCCTTTCCGCTATCCCGCAGCCCGTCATCGGCGGCGCGACCGTCGGCGTCTTTGGCACCATCACCATGAACGGCGTGCGCATGTTCACCCGCGAGGGCCTCACGCAGCGCACCACCACCATCGTCGGCACCTCCGTCGTCTTTGGCCTGGGTATCTGGATGGCCAGCGGTTGCCTTGCCGGCGAGGGTATGCCCGCCTGGGTGTCCACCGTCATCGGCTCCAATGCCGTAACCCCCACCGCCATCATGGCCATTGTCCTTAACCTGATCCTTCCGCAGACGCCGGTCGTGGCTCAGCACATCGATGCTGCCAAGGACGCTGCCGTGGATCTGGTCTTGCCCGAGAGCAAGAAGTAACCAATTCGGTGCTATTCGTCGGCGGACGCATCGCCTCGTCCGCCGACGTCATGCGGCGTCAAGCCGCACTTCAAAGGGTTTGTCCCTTTGGTGAAGCGTTGACGGGAGAGGGCCCGTTTCCGGTGTAGGCCGGCGCTTCGCACTCCGCCATGTCAGAGGTGTCAAACCCCGCCTCTGATGTTGAAGGGAGCATCCATGCTTCTGGTCGCTAACGGTTCCGTCTTTACCCGCAACGCTCAGACCCCGTTCATTCCAAACGGTGCGGTCGCCATTGACGGAGATACGATCGTCGAAGTGGGCCCCGAGCGCGAGCTCAAGGCCAAGTACCCGGATGCCGAGTACGTCGATGCCCAGGGCAACCTCATCATGCCCGGACTCATCAACTGCCACACCCACATCTACTCGGGTCTGGCCCGCGGCCTTGCCATTAAGGGCTGCAACCCCACCAACTTCCTGGAGAATCTTGAGCAGCAGTGGTGGAAGATCGACGACAACCTGACGCTCGACGGCACCAAGGCCAGCGCCTATGCCACGATTTTGGACTCCATCCGTGATGGCGTCACCACGATCTTCGATCACCATGCGAGCTTCTGCGAGATCCCGGGAAGCCTCTTTACCATTAAGGATGCAGCTCAGGAGCTGGGCATGCGTTCGTGCCTGTGCTACGAGGTCTCCGATCGCCGCGGCCAGGAAAAGTGCGACCAGGCCATTGCCGAGAACGCCGAATTTGCCCAGTGGGCCGCCAAGGAGCGTCGCGATAACGACAACCACATGATCGCCGCCATGTTTGGCGGACATGCTACCTTTACGCTTTCGGACGAGACCATGGATAAGATGGCCGAGGCCAACAACGGCCTGACCGGCTTCCACATCCATGTGTGCGAGGGCATGAACGACGTGTGGGATTCCCGCCTCAACCGCGGTGGTATCAGCCCCGTCGAGCGCCTGCTGCAGCACAACCTGCTGGGTCCCGACACCATGCTCGGTCACTGCATCCACGTGACGCCTGCCGAGATGGATATCGTCAAGGAGTCCGGCACTTGGCTGGTCAACAACCCCGAATCCAATATGGGCAACGCCGTGGGCTGCGCCCCCGTGCTCGAGTTCTTCCGTCGTGGCATCCCCGTGTGCATGGGCACCGACGCCTACACCCACGATATGCTCGAGAGCCTTAAGGTCTTCCTGATCATTCAGCGTCACAACGCCGCCATGCCCAACGTGGGCTGGTGTGAGGCCATGACCATGCTGTTCGAGAACAACGCCAAGATGGCGAGCAAGTACTTCGATCGCAAGCTCGGTGTGCTCGAGGCCGGCGCTGCCGCCGACGTTATCGTTATGGACTACAAGCCCTTTACGCCGCTGAGCGAGGAGAATATCGACGGCCACATGCTCTTTGGCATGATGGGCAAAAACTGCCGCACCACCATCATCAACGGCCGCGTCCTGTACAAGGATCGCGAGTTCGTTGGCATTGATGAGGACAAGATCAACGCGTGGACCATGGCCGAGTCCAAGAAGCTCTGGAGCACGCTCAACGATCGCACCTACTAATTCACAAGTAGATTCGCGCGCGTCGGATGTTTCGCCACATCCGGCGCGCGTATAGGCGGCCTCCGCGGGGTCGCCGGCGCTGTGCTAGCGCTACACCGTATTTGCGCCCGCCGCGCGGTCTCGCCGGGCGTTACAGAGAGGAGCTCATTATGAGCGACATCATGAGGCCGATCCCGTTTTCGCAGCTGATGAACTGGATCATCGAGGAGCACAAGACCCAGGACGCCATCTTTGGCGTGCGCAAGATGGTCACGACCAACCAGGAGGGCGCGCTTCCCATTTTTGACGAGCGCATCGAGACTCCGTTTGGCCCGGCCGCCGGCCCCAATACGCAGCTTGCCCAAAACATCGTGGCATCCTACGTGGCCGGTTCCCGCTTCTTTGAGCTCAAGACCGTCCAGGTTATGGACGGCGAGGAGCTCTCCAAGTGTGTGAACAAGCCCTGCATCGTGGCGCAGGACGAGTGCTACAACTGTGAGTGGTCGACCGAGCTCGAGGTTCCGCAGGCCTTTGCCGAGTACGTGAAGGCATGGTTCGCCTGCCACCTCATCGCTCGCGAGTACGGCCTGGGAAGCCCGGACGGTTTTGTCTTCAACATGTCCGTGGGTTATGACCTGGAGGGCATCAAGAGCCCCAAGGTCGACGCCTACATCGAGGGTATGAAGGACGCCAGCGGCTCCGACGTCTGGAACGAGTGCCGTACGTGGGCGCTCGCCAACCTGGACAAGTTTGAGCATGTTGACGCCGCATTTGTCGAGTCCATCCCGGCACGCGTCTCCAACTCCATCACCGAGTCTACCCTGCACGGCTGCCCGCCGGCCGAGATCGAGCGCATCGCGACCTATCTGATCACCGAGAAGGGCCTCAACACCTACATCAAGTGCAACCCCACGCTGCTGGGCTATGAGTTTGCCCGCCAGCGCCTCAACGAGCTGGGCTTTGACTACATCGTCTTCGATGACACGCACTTCCGCGAGGATCTGCAGTGGGCCGATGCCGTGCCTATGTTCGAGCGCCTGATTGCCCTGTGCGCCGAGCGCGGCCTGGAGTTTGGCGTCAAGCTGACCAACACGTTCCCCGTCGACGTGACGAGGAACGAGCTGCCCTCCACCGAGATGTACATGTCCGGCCGTTCGCTGTTCTCACTGACCATTGAGGCTGCCCGCCGCATTACCGAGCAGTTCGATGGCAAACTGCGCATCAGCTACTCCGGTGGCGCCACGGTCTACAACATCCGCGCCCTGTACGATGCCGGCATTTGGCCCGTTACCCTGGCGACCGACGTGCTCAAGCCCGGTGGCTACGAGCGCTTTAGCCAGATGGCCGGTGAGTTTGGCGATCTGGACGGCAAGCCGTTTGAGGGCGTCTCTCTCGAGGCCGTGACTGCGATCCAGGCCGACTCGCTCACCAACCCGCTCTACAAGAAGCCGCTGCGTCCGCTGCCCGACCGCAAGGTTGCCGGCAAGAGCCCGCTTTCCGACTGCTTTACCGCGCCGTGCCGCACGAGCTGCCCCATCCAGCAGGATATTCCCGCCTACCTGGCGGCTGTTGACGAGGGCCGCTTCGAGGACGCGCTCAACATCATCATCGAGCGCAACGCCCTGCCGTTTATCACCGGCACCATCTGCCCGCATCCCTGCGGCCGCGCTTGCGAGCGTGCGTTCTACGAGCCCGAGGGTGCCCAGATTCGCGCCAGCAAGCTCAAGGCTGCCCGCGAGGCCATGACCGCCGTGCTGCCCAAGCTGCGCGCCCAGGCCATTGCCAACGACGGCGAGCACAACGTTGCCGTTATCGGTGGCGGCCCGGCCGGTCTGGCGACGGCGTTCTTCCTGACGCGTGCCGGCGTGCCCGTCACTATCTTTGAGGCCCGCGATTCGCTCGGCGGCGTGGTCCGCCACGTGATCCCCGAGTTCCGTATTGCGAGCGACGATATCTCCCACGATGCCGAGCTCTGCCTGGCCTTTGGCGCCAAGGTGCAGCTCAACGCTCGCGTGGATTCCATTGAAGAGCTCAAGGCCCAGGGCTTTACCGACGTGGTCGTGGCCACCGGTGCCTGGATGCCCGGCTCTGCGGGCTTGGGCGAGGGTGCCGAGCTCGACGTGCTGGAGTTCCTCGAGACCGCCAAGAAGGGCGAGAAGCTCGAGCTGGGCGAGGACGTCGTGGTCATCGGCGCCGGTAACACCGCCATGGATGCTGCCCGCGTGGCCAAGCGCCTGGCTGGTGTGAAGAACGTGCGCCTGGTGTATCGCCGCACCAAGAAGCAGATGCCCGCCGACGAGGAAGAGCTTGATCTTGCTCTTGCCGACGGCGTTGAGTTCTGCGAGCTGCTGGCGCCCAAGGCACTCAACGGCGCCGTGCTGACCTGCGACGTTATGGAGCTTGGCGAGCCGGATGCAAGCGGCCGTCGCAGCCCCGTCGCCACGGGCGAGACCGTCGAGCTTCCCGCCACCACGGTGATCTGCGCCGTGGGCGAGGGCATCGATGCCAGCCTGTACGATGCTGTGGGCGTCGAGCACGACCGTCGCGGCCGCCTTGCCGCCACCTCCACCGGCGTCGAGGGCGTCTGGGCTGCAGGCGATTGCCGTCGCGGTCCGGCCACCGTGGTCGAGGCTATTGCCGACGCCGCCGAAGTCGCCCGCGCCATCGCCGGCGTGGACTTTAACAAGTACGCCGACTGCAACGAGCAGGCCGGTCGCGAGGACACCTGCTACGAGCGCAAGGGGTCGCTGTGCCGCGACAAGCGCAACTGCACCAAGACCCGCTGCCTGGGCTGCGGCTCGGTGTGCGAGGTCTGCTGCGACGTGTGCCCCAACCGCGCCAACGTGGCAATTAAGGTGCCGGGCCTGGCCAAGCATCAGGTCGTCCATGTCGACGGCATGTGCAACGAGTGCGGCAACTGCGCCGTGTTCTGCCCTTACCAGGAGGGTCGTCCCTACAAGGACAAGCTCACCCTGTTCTGGAGCGAGGAGGACATGGAGAACTCCGAGAACGAGGGCTTCCTGGCCGTGGACGAGGACCACTTTAAGGTTCGCGTCGCCGGCACGGTCCGCACCGTCTCGGTCGATGCCGTCAACACCGGTCTTCCCGAGGCCGTCCGCCTGACCATCAGGGCTGTGCGCGACAACTATTCGTACCTTCTTAAGAAATAGGCGAGTCTCTTATGGCCAAATCCATTCAACATAACGTGGCCTACGTTGCCTGCGGAAGCGGTTGCGCCTCCGCAGGCGGCGATGCCCGCTGCAGCGAAGGCTGCATTGGCTGTGGCGCCTGCGTCACGGCCTGCCCCCACGGCGCCATTGCGCTGGTCGATGGCATCGCCCGCGTGGACCGCTCCAAGTGCACGGGCTGTGGCCTGTGCGGCGTGGCGTGCCCGCAGCGCGTGATTGCCTTCGTCCCCGGCTACCAGAACATTCTGGTGCGCTGCAACAACACCGATAAGGGCGCTATTGCGCGCAAGATCTGCGACACGAGCTGCATCGGTTGCGGCATGTGCGCCAAAAAGTGCCCTGCCGGCGCTATCCGCATCGAGGACAACTGCGCCCATATCGACGGCACGGACTGTCTGTCGTGCGGCATGTGCGCCGTCGTCTGTCCGCATGGCGCCATCCACGATCGCACCGGCATTGCCGCCGGCGTGTAGAAGGGAATCACCATGGCACAGGAATTCACTTTTACCGTTAACGGCGTCGAGCGCACGACGACGGAGAATAAACCGCTGCTGCGCTACCTGCGCGACGACCTGCATATCCATTCCGCCAAGGACGGCTGCTCCGAAGGTGCTTGCGGTACCTGCACCATCCATGTGGACGGTGCGGCCGTCAAGGCGTGCGTGCTGACCACCGCTCTTGCCGCCGGTCGTAACATCGTGACCGTCGAGGGCCTGCCCGAGGACGTGCGCGAGGCCTTTGTGTACGCCTTTGGCGCCGTGGGTGCCGTACAGTGCGGCTTTTGCATTCCCGGCATGGTCATGGCGGGTGCAGCGCTCATCGCCGAGGACCCCGAGCCCACCGAGGAGCAGATCAAGTACGCCATTCGCGGTAACGTCTGCCGCTGCACCGGCTACAAAAAGATTATCGAGGGCATCTCGCTGGCCGCTGCGGTGCTCCGCGGCGAAAAGCAGATCGACGAGGACCTGGAGCGCGGCGATGACTACGGCGTGGGCAAGCGCGCTTTCCGTATCGACGTGCGCAAGAAGGTGCTCGGTGAGGGCAAGTACCCCGACGACATCGACGGGCTCGATCAACCGGGCCTGACCTATGCCAGCGCCGTGCGCTCCAAGTATCCGCGCGCCCGTGTGCTCTCCATCGACACCTCCAAGGCCGAGGCCCTGCCCGGCGTGGTGGGCATCCTGCGCGCCGAGGACGTGCCGGTCAACCAGGTCGGCCACCTTATCCAGGACTGGGACGTCATGATCGCCCAGGGCGATATCACCCGCTGCGTGGGCGATGCCATCGTGCTGGTGGTCGCCGAGGACGAGGCGACGCTCGAGAAGGCCAAGAAGCTCGTAAAGATTGACTACGAGCCGCTGGAGCCCGTGCGCAACATTGTCGAGGCCAAGGCTGCCGACGCCCCGCGCCTGCACGACAGCTTCTTTGCCTTTGGCAACACGGTGGAGCTCAAGGACAACGTGTGCCAGAGCCGTCACGTGACGCGCGGCGACGCCGCCAAGGCGCTGGCAGAAAGCGCGTTTACCGTGACGCAGCGCTTTACCACGCCCTTTACCGAGCATGCCTTCTTGGAGCCCGAGTGCGCCGTCGCCTTCCCGTACAAGAACGGCGTCAAGGTGCAGTCGACCGACCAGGGTGCCTACGACACGCGCAAAGAGTGTGCCCACATGTTTGGCTGGGACAACGAGCCCGAGCGCGTGGTCGTCGAGACCATGCTTGTGGGCGGCGGCTTTGGCGGCAAGGAGGACGTGTCCATCCAGCACCTGGCCGCGCTCGCCGCATATAAGTTCCAGCGTCCCGTGAAGTGCAAACTCACGCGCGCCGAGTCGCTCGCGTTCCATCCCAAGCGCCACGCCATGGACGGCACCTTTACGCTGGGCTGCGACGCCGAGGGCAACTTTACCGGTCTGGACTGCGAGATCAACTTTGACACCGGCGCCTACGCGTCGCTGTGCGGCCCGGTGCTCGAGCGTGCCTGCACGCATGCCGTCGGCCCCTACAAGTACCAGAACACCGACATTCGCGGCTTTGGCTACTACACCAACAACCCGCCCGCCGGCGCGTACCGCGGCTTTGGCGTTTGCCAGTCCGAGTTTGCGCTCGAGAGCCTGATCGACCTGCTGGCAGAGAAGGTCGGCCTGGATCCGTGGGAGATTCGTTACCGAAACGCTATCGAGCCGGGCGAGGTTTTGCCCAACGGCCAAATTGCCGATTGCTCCACGGCGCTGAAGGAGACGCTGCTCGAGGTCAAGGATGCCTACTATGCGCATCCCGGACACGCCGGCATTGCCTGCGCCATGAAGAACGCCGGCGTGGGCGTGGGCCTGCCCGATGCCGGCCGCTGCAAGATTCGCATCGAGGACGGCGTGGCTGTGGTCTATGCCGCCACGTCCGACATCGGCCAGGGCTGCAACACCGTCTTTTTGCAGGACGTTGCCGAGGCATGCGGCCTGCCGCTTCGCTGCATTGCCAACGGCGAGTGCTCCACCGAGAACGCTCCCGACTCCGGCACCACGTCTGGTTCGCGTCAGACGGTCGTGACCGGCGAGGCCGTGCGCGGTGCCGCCTTCCTGCTGCGCGATGCCATGCTTGACATCGAGGCCGGCAAGCCTGCGCCTACCGCCCCGGTGAGCGCGCATGGCGACGGCGTCAAGATCGAGTACGACGACGGTCGCGCCTATCAGCTGCGCACACAGGAACTCGTCGCCGGCCAGGGTATGCATCCTCAGGATCCCGCGGCAGCCATCAAGGCGCTCGAGGGATGTGAGTTTGGCTACGTGTACCTGGAGCCGACCGACAAGCTGGGTGCGGATGTTCCCAATCCCAAGAGCCACATCTGCTACGGCTTTGCCACGCATGTGGTCATTTTGGATGATGACGGCCGCGTGAGCGAGGTCTATGCCGCGCACGATTCCGGCAAGGTGGTCAACCCCATCTCCATCCAGGGTCAGATCGAAGGCGGCGTGCTCATGGGTATGGGCTATGCGCTTACCGAGGACTGGCCGCTCAAGGACTGCGTGCCCCAGGCAAGGTACGGCACGCTCGGGTTGTTCCGCGCGCCCGAGATTCCGGATATCCACGCCATCTACGTGGAGAAGGACGAACTGCTGCCCGTGGCATACGGCGGCAAGGGCATCGGCGAGATCGCAACGATTCCCACGGCGCCCGCCGTGCAGAACGCCTATCGCGCATTCGACGGCAAGCTGCGTCCGGATCTGCCCATGGTGGATACGCCGTACAGCCGCGCCCGTCGCCGCGGGTAGGGTAGAGCGTGGACGGCCATTGTTGACGAGCTGTTCGCGCTCAACATCAACTGTATATGCTGCGCCTTTGGCCCCAGCTCCATCGCGAGCCGGGGCCTTTTGTTTGGAGCGCCTCCGCATGCGGAAACTGTGTCCCGGAATTCGGCTCCAGAATGGGATGCACTTTCCGGTTGAAGCCTCAAGCGGAAACTGCGTCCCGGAATCGTGCCTCAGAATGGGATGTGTTTTCCGCTGGCCGGCCGTTTGGAAAGTGCATCCCAGTTTGAGCGTTTATTCCGGGATGCGGTTTCCGCTGAAGGACTCAACCGGAAAGCCTGTCCCGTTCCGAGGCTGGATTCCGGGACACGCTTTCCGCTAGGCCCGCCATACGGAAAGTGCATCCCGTTTTGAGTGTCCGAACTGGGACGCGCTTTCCGCCAGCGTGGCCGTTGGGAAAATGCGGCCCAGATAGGGGGGGATGCGATTCGGCGATGCGTGGCCTAGCAGCTCCTACAGGTCCACCTCGTTGAGCCACGTCGGCAGCGCGGTCTGCCGGATGCCTGCCGTCTGCAGCTTTTTGGCGAGCATTCCTGCCGAGCGGACCTCGTTCATGGTAAAGCGCAGCAGAGGGTGACCGTAGAGCGATAGGTGCGCTTCGCGCTGTCGTTCGGCAACGAGCGCCTCGGCGGTGGTGCGTCCGGCCAGCATGGTCTGGTCGGTATATTTGATGAGCCCGTCGAGCTCGCCCAGCGTGAGTTCCCGCGCCTGGCGCTCCCAGGCAAAGTCCGTTCGTATGGGCTTGGCCGAATCGAAGGGGTCCGTCAACTCGTATTGAAGCCAGTCGGGCGCAAAGCCCGTCTCGATCATGACGGCTCGGGCGACCGATTCCCCGCCGCTCTCGGCGCGGGCGTCGGCATATCGAAGCGTTGTGAGAGCCGTACGAATCGCGCGACCATTGCGGGCAGTCGCTCGTTGCTCAACGGCCTCCATCAGCTGTTCCCGCGCAAGGCCGAGCTTTGAGATCGCCGAATCGGCAATGGGCATGCCGTCGACAAAACCAGTTTGCAGCAGGCAATCTGTGGCCGTTTGGATGGGCGGCGTTACCGATATGCCGGCTCTGCGTATTGCTCCGGCCGGCTCAATCTGGTGTCGCTGAATATGTGCGCCCGGACGAGCCGACGGCTTTGTCGAGCTGCAAACATGCACGACATTCAGGTGTCGCCACGAGACCTCGAGCCCCAGCAGGCAAGCTGCCGAAAACGAGCAGAACGTCCAATCGGGATGGATGATCGCAAGGGCGCGGATAATCTCGCAATGGCGTTGCGCTCGGTTGAGTTCATCCCAGCGCGTTTTTCGCGCAAACAACCCCGGAATGGGCGAGACAACCGTGCCGCCGGTGCGCCGAAGGAGCGCTTTTCGGATCGCCGTGCTCGGGGGAATCAGGCAGCGCCCCTCTTGTTCGGCTTGGTTCAACAGCTGGTCGATGAGTTGGTCATTGCAATGGGTCATGAGCTACCGCCTCCTTTTGGGTAGCAAAAACGTATCAGCTGGAACTTGCCGCTCAGCTGACCAAAATCTAACCATGCAGGTAGATGACCTGCTTTTGGCGACATATTTCTTGTTTGAATCGGTGGGTGGTAATCGGCACCCGTGAACGGTAGCTAGATATGAAGTCTTGGTAAGTTTCGAGACGTGTACTTTTTGAAAAAGAGCATTCTATCTGCTGTTTTGTGTTTCTGGATCGCATATTTGAAGGCATGTGATAAGGGCGGAGGATCGTCATCTTGTACCTGAGGAAACCGTGACCCGGAATTGCCGCTCGGAATGGGACGCGCTTTCCGGAACAGCCCTCAAGCGGAAACTGTGTCCCAGATTTCGGCCCCAGAGTGGGATACCGTTTCCGGAACGGTCCACGTGCGGTGGTGTACCGCCCCTTTCGTGTGCACCGCTTGTCGAATTACGTTATAGCTAGCTATATTATAGGAAGGTATAATATAGCTAGCTATAACGTAAAGGAAGGATGGCCCTATGTTTATCGGAAGAACAGTGGAAATGTCCGAGCTCAATCGACTGTATGGCACGGGCTCCTTTGAGATGCCTGTGATTTACGGCCGCCGTCGCGTGGGCAAAACGCGTCTTATCACAGAGTTTATCCAAGGCAAGAAGGCTATTTACTTTCAAGCTCGTCGTACCAATGCAGAGGCAAACCTGCACGGCTTTAGCCAGGCGATACTTGCAGACTCGGTTGGTGCTGCAGGCGTGTCGTTTCGTAGTTTTGACGAAGCGTTCGATGCATTGGCCACCATGGCTCGCACGGAACGTTTGATTGTCGTGATCGACGAGTATCCTTATCTCGCCCAATCGAATCCCGAGATCAGCTCGTTGCTGCAAGACAAGATCGATCACTTGTACAAAGAGACCAAGCTTATGCTTATCCTGTGCGGGTCGTCGCTTTCGTTTATGGAAGAGCAGGTGTTGGGCTACGAGAGTCCGCTATACGGTAGGCGTACGGCCCAGTTTAAGATCATGCCGCTCGATTTTATGACGACCCTCGGCCTGTGGCAGAGCATGGGTCGCGAAGACGCTGCAGTTTGCTATGGCATGACGGGTGGCATTCCTGCATATATCGAGAAAGTCGATCCTGCCGCACCGCTCAAGGACAACATCAAACGTCTTTTTCTTACTCCTACGGGCTATCTCTTTGAGGAGCCGAGTAACCTGCTATTGCAGGAGTGCCGCAATCCCGAGCAATATGATGCGATCGTGCAAGCAATTGCTCAGGGGCGCTCGAAGATCTCGGAGATTGCGAGCTCTACGGGAATCCCTGCGAGCAACGTAAAGAGCTATGTGGATAAGCTGGCGTCGCTTGGGATTGTCGAGCGCGAGCTGCCCCTAAACGAGACGAGCAATAAGCGAGCCGTGTATCTGCTGAGCGATCAGATGTTTAGGTTCTGGTACAAGTTTGTTCCGCAGAACATTGGGCTGATTCAAAACGATATGGCCGAGATGGCGTATAAGCGCATTGAGCCACACGTATCGGATTACATGGGTACGGTCTTTGAGCTTATATGCAGACAATACGTGTACGAACTCGCGCGGGCGGGCCAGCTCGATGTGGTTCCGGCAAGCGTTGGGCGCTGGTGGGGGACGGATAATCGCACGCATACGCAGGAAGAAATCGACTTGATTGTTGACGATGGCGAGGGCACTGCGCTGTTTGCGGAGTGCAAATGGCGCAATGAACCGGCGGGCGAAGACGTGCTGCAAAAGCTCGTATACCGAAGCGAGCTCTTTAGGCGGCAGCATAAAAGCTATGCGATCTTCTCGAAGCGAGGCTTTACGCAAGGATGTCAGGAAGCTGCGGCGAGCAGGGGAGATGCCAAGCTGATTTCGTTTGCCGAGATGTGCGAGCGGAGATAACCAAGCACGCTCTGATGTGATGCTCGGAATGGGTCGCGCTAAGGATGTCAAGCGTAAAACCTTCAATGAAAATGGCGTAAAAACTACATCTGTCATGGCGTAAAAACTACATTGAAAGTAGCGTAAAATCAGCATTGAGAATGGCGTAATTTCGCATATCGCGTGATAGAGAGGGACGGCCGTCTATGGATGCACCAAAGAGATTGACCCAAAAGGGATATAGGCCCCGGCTCATAGAGGAGCGCCTCGACACCCTTATGCGGGCGTTTGGCTGTGTGGAGATCAACGGCCCCAAATGGTGCGGCAAGACCTGGACGGCGCTCTCTCGCTCGGCGAGCGTCTCCAGGCTCGATGAGCCTGCGCAGCGTGCGGCGGCAGAGGTCGACCCAAGCCTGGCGCTCATCGGCGATGCGCCACACCTGGTCGATGAATGGCAGGAGGTGCCCGAGGTTTGGGATGCCGCCCGGCGTTTCGTGGACGCGAGCGGCAACGAACGGGGGACACTTTTGCTCACGGGCTCGACCGCGCTCAAAAGCGAGGAGCGCAGCCATGTTCGTCATTCCGGCACGGGTAGGATCGCCTGTCTGTCAATGCGCCCCATGGCCCTGTGTGAGTCGGGCGACGGCGAGCCGCTCGTGTCACTGGCAAGCCTCTTTAAGGGCGAGGATTTTGCCCCTCAGCGTCGCGAGAGCACGGTGGATGACGTCGCCCGCTGGTGCTGCAGGGGCGGTTGGCCTGCAAATCTTGGGCTTTCGGAAGATCTTGCGCGAGAGACGGCAAGCCAGTACGTGCACTCGGTGCTCGACGTCAACGTGCTGGACGAGGGCATGTCGCCCGAGCTTGCACACGGCCTTTTGCGAGCTCTTGCCATGAACGAGAGCCAGGCTGTCACGTACAAGACGCTCGTAAAGGACGCCTCGTACGGTGAGGCGGGCCCCGACGAGAGGACCATCGCTGCGTACTTGGGCCTCTTCAACAGGCTCAAGCTGACCGAGGACCTGTGCGGATGGGAGCCGCCCATGCGCTCGAAGGCCCGCGTTCGCGTGCGCCCCAAGCGCTACTTCTGTGACCCGTCACTTGCGGCGGCGTTGCTGGGGGCTACCCCTGAGCGGCTGCTTGGCGATATGCAAACGCTGGGGATGCTCTTTGAGAATCTCGTCCTGCGCGACGTGCGCGTGTTCCTTTCCACCTACGGCGGTGTCGACAACAGTGTCCATTATTTCCGAGATGAGAAGGGCCTTGAGGTCGATCTGATCGTTGAGCACGACGGGCGCTGGGGAGCCATCGAGGTCAAGCTGAGTGATGCGAAAGCAGACGATGGAGCGAGAAATCTCAAGGCGCTGGAGAGGAAAGTGCTCTCCAATCCTGCCGCCCAGAATGCCGCGCCGGCGTTTTTGGCGGTCGTGGTTGGAAAGGGGAGCATTGCCTACACACGCGACGACGGCGTGGCGGTGATTCCCATGGCGGCACTTGGGGCGTAGTGGTTTTGCGGGCGTGCCGTGCTTCCTTTACCGAAAATCCATTTGGTAAACCAGATGCTCGCGGATAGAATAAAGTTGACGGCAGCCCAAGGGTGATAGCTGGGCAGCGCCGTTGCTTGGTCAAGAGGTCAGTGCCTTAATGGCAGCGACTTGTTATGCTTCGAATGCTGCTTGAGTGCCTCGGAAAGTTCGATAAGCGCCGTGAAGAGCGAGACCAAAGCAACCAAGAGCTCTACGAGCTCTGATGGGCCCGGGATGACCGCTGATTCAAGTCACCGGGCCTAAATCTAATATGAGAAAGCCATTGTCAATAGGCATGTTCGTTCGAGCCCGGTTTGAA
>CAJMHW010000018.1 GCA_905213325.1 Collinsella aerofaciens | reverse complement strand
CGCGGCTCATCCGGTTCCACCGGGCCGCGCGGCAAGGAGATATATTGCCAGACCGGAGGGCCCCCGGGGGCGGGAATCGCGCACTCCATATTTTGTTCACAAATAAATAGATCCCTCAGTCGCATCACTGGGGTTAAAACTGAAGCATTGGCTTCTGATATTGGCGATGACCAGCTGTTTTATGAGTGTTGAGACATCGGTCATCTCTGGAGCGCTACTTTACTCCAAAGGCATCAGCTATTTGTTTCCCGTCGGTAAAAGGCAGGTTTTGTTCGCCAAGCGTTCTTATATATAGAGAAGTTCGGGTTCGAACCCGTGCACCGGCAACAAAAAAGCGACCAACCGGAGTCGATCGCTTTTCTATTCTATGGTGGGCCGTCAGGGGTTCAGCCTGCTCCGCAGGCGGCCGCTGCGGCGCTTTCGCGCCTTGCGCGCTGCGCTGGCAAACGCTCGCGCGTTTACTCAGCTCCGCGCCCCGACGGGTTCGAACCCATGCCTTGGCAACAAAAAAGCGACCAACCGGAGTCGATCGCTTTCTATTCTATGGTGGGCCGTCAGGGGTTCGAACCCTGGACCTTGGGATTAAAAGTCCCCTGCTCTGCCAGCTGAGCTAACGGCCCGCGGGTGGCATTGTACCACGGTCTGGGACTATTCCCAACTCCATTGGCCGTTCTGGAAAATCACAACTTCACGTCCATCAGGCGTAATGCCCTTAATATCGATGTCGTCCGTGCCGATCATAAAATCGACGTGCGCGCTCGAGACGTTAACGCCATGCTCCAGGAGCTCTTCCTTGGACATGTCGTACCCACCCTCGATGCATTCGGGGAAACCGACACCTAGCGCGAGATGGCAGCTAGCGTTCTCGTCATAGAGCGTGTCATAGAACAGAACGCCGCTTTCGCGGATCGGAGTGTTCTTGGAAATGAGCGCGACCTCGCCCAGATGAGCGGCACCTTCATCGGTGTCAATAATGCTCGCAAGCGTCGCCTTGCCCACACGGGCATCGTAGTCCACTACGCGGCCGGCCTTGAACTTAATCCAAAAATCGTCAACCTTGTTACCGTGGTGAATGAGCGGCATAGCCGAATACACGATACCGTCGGCACGCATACGATCAGGCGAGGTGAAGACCTCCTCGGTGGGGATGTTGGGGAAGAAGGGGTGTCCATCGGGCGTCTTACCCTTGCCGCCGGCCCACTCGTGACCCTTCGTCATGCCAATCGTCAGATCGGTTCCATTTGCCGCGGTGTAATGTAGGCGGTCAAAACGATTGTCGTTCAGGAAACGCAGGTTCTTTTCGAATGCCGCGTCATGAAGCTCCCAGTCGCTCTCCGGGTCCTGGCCATCGGCACGAGCGGTGTGCAGAATCGCATTCCACAGCTTATAGATTGCAACCTCATCGGCATCTCCCGGGAACACCTCGCGCGCCCATGCCACGACCGGAGCGCCAGCGATGCACCACGGGTTGATGTTGTAGTCCAGTCCACGGCGGAAGACCTTGCACTGCGTATTCCTTGCCTTAGAAGCTGCAGCAGGCTTGGCGGGATCGATGCCCTTAAGGGCGGCAGGGTCCGCACCCTCGATAAAGATAAAGCAGGCGCCGTCCTGGGCCAGGGAATCCAGCTGCAGGCGCTTCCACTCGGGCGTCTGCTCAAAATAGCTTTTATCGACATGCTCGTACGTGAGCCTCGTCACGGCATCATCGGCCCAAATGACCGTCACGTGACCAGCGCCGGCGGCATAAGCCTCCGCGACCACCACGCGGGCAAAGGGCGCGCACTCGACCGGAGACTGAACGACAACCTCCTGGCCGGGCTTGACGTTTACGCCCTTGCGGACAACCAGGCGCGCATAGTTTTTAATCTTGGGCTCCAGGGCCTTCATGCCCTCCAGAGCTTCTTCGACCGTCAGGGCAGCTCGAATCATGTGCCACTCCATCTATCTATAGAACAGTAAAAAGGCGCGCCGCTAAAACGACGCGCCATATATCTTAGCGATATGTATGAATACAAACGCTACTTCTTCTTGGAGTCCTTCTTGTCCTCCTCGGCAGCCGCGCGCTCAATAAGAGCGTTGAGCTTGTTCTCGGACATGCCCTCGGCCTGCGTGCGGTACATGTTGCGCAGGGGACGGATACGAACGAAGTCGTAGATAAAGTCACCCAGGATGATGACATAGGACAAAACGATGCCGACCATCTGAACAGGACTGGACACCGTGCCGCCGGGAGCGAAGTAGAGCGAAGCCCAAATTGCCACGACGAGTACCATGCCGATGGCGAGCACGGCCCACCAGATACGACGGCGCTTGGTGTAGTCCTCATCCTGCTTGAGGAGGATATTCGACACCGTGTAGATGCGATCCTCGCGGGCGCGCTGTTTGGCCTTGCGGGCGCGCTTTTCCTCCTTGGAAAGACCTTCCAGGTTTTCGCCCTTCTCGAGCTCCTTGCGGCGTGCCTTGGATGATGCCGGCACGACGCGAACGGAGCTCGCTGCCTGGCGGGCGGGCTTAGCAGATGCGGCGGACTTGCGCGCAACCCCGGTAACTTCGTGGGATTGCGTGCGCTTGTTCGTGGCGCTACGGGTACTCACTTATGCGTTCTCCTTCATGCTTGTGAACTGGGAGCCCGTGATGATCTGGAAGGCCTCGCGATAGCGCTCGGACGTGCCATCGATGACCTCGGCGGGCAGGTGCGGGGTCTCCCCCGTCATATCCCAGTTGGCTTTGAGCCAATTGCGGACGAATTGTTTGTCGTAGCTGGGCTGAATCTTGCCCTCCTCGTAGCTGGCGGCGGGCCAGAAACGGCTGGAGTCGGGCGTTAGGCACTCGTCGATCAGCGTAACCTTGCCATCGATGACACCGAACTCGAACTTGGTGTCGGCAATGATGATGCCACGGGTCGCTGCATACTCGGCGGCAGCCTTGTAAATCTTGAGGGACAGGTCGCGAATCTGCGCGGCGATATCCTCACCCACGATCTCGCAGCAACGCTCGAACGAAATGTTCTCGTCGTGGTCGCCGATCTCGGCCTTCGTGGACGGCGTGAACAGCGGCTCGGGAAGCTTGGAGGCCTCGGTCAGACCCTCGGGCAGCTGGATGCCGCATACGGTGCCGTTCTCGTCATAGGTCTTCTTGCCCGAACCGGTCAGATAGCCGCGGACGATGCACTCGATAGGAATCGTCTGGGCCTTCTTGACCAGCATGGCGCGGCCTGCGAGGTAGTCACGATACTCGGCAAACTCCTCGGGGAAATCCGCCGGATCGATGGAGACGAGATGGTTGGGAACAATGTCGGCAAACTTATCGAACCAGAATGCCGAGATGCGGTTGAGCACCTCTCCCTTAAACGGAATCTCGTCGGGAAGAATGAAGTCGAACGCAGAAATGCGGTCGGTGGCGACCATCAGCAGGTTTTCACCGGCATCATAGATATCACGAACCTTGCCACGGGAATCCGGACGACGCTCCATCGTTGTCACGTGAGTCACTCCTTACCTAAATACGACAGTAATGCGGGTTCTTCCCCGCACGTTTTCGCAAACTCGGAGCGGCAGGGACGAAACCCCTCCTTCACCGAATAGCGAAAAGCTAGTGCTCCATTGTAGTAGATGCCGCGTCCGCCGTGTGCTCGCGAGGCAGATGAATCGTAAAAGTCGTACCCTTTCCAAGCTCCGACTCCACGGATATGTAGCCATGATGACGCTCGACAATCTGCTTGGTCACGGCGAGGCCCACGCCCAGACCGCCCGCCTCGCGGGCGCGACTGGCGTCGGCACGCCAAAAACGACCGAAGATGCGCGACAGGTCTTCCTTGGCGATTCCAATGCCCGTGTCCGAGACCGCAATATCGACGTGTTTACGGTCACTGAGCACCGACACCACGACCCATCCGCCCTCGGGGGTATAGCGCATGGTATTACTCATGAGGTTGATGACGCATTGCGTGATCATGTCGGGATCGGCCTCGACAACGTCATCGTGGCCCTGCGTCTCATCTGCAAAGCGCAAACGCAGGTCACGGTCGGCAAACAGGCGCTCCTGGCCATTCACAATCGAACGCACAAACGGCACCATATCCACCGGCTCCAGGTTGAGTGGCGCGGTGCTGTTTTCCATGCGCGACAGGTCGAGCATCTGCTGCACCAGACGGGCCAGACGACGCGTCTCGGATGCGACCGTTTCCAGGTGTTCGTCATCGGTGGGATACACACCGTCTTGCATGGCCTCGACCGTTGCAAGCATGGCCATGAGCGGCGTGCGCAGCTCGTGGGCAACATCAGAGGTCAGGCGCTTCTCGTGCTTCATGTCCTTCTCGAGTGAGGTGGCCATCTCGTCGAAGGTCTCTCCCAGCTGATCGATCTCATCATCGCCGCGCAAGCCCGTACGAGCGGACAGGTCTCCATCGCGAATCTGCTTGGCGGTGCTGGTAATACGATGAATCGGCTTGGTGAGCATGCGCGACACGAGCGATCCGATAACGACCGAAATGCAGATTGCAACAACCGCGGCGAGGGCCATGGCGTTAAAGGTCTTCTCCCTAAACGCAGAGTCCGCCTTGGTGAGCAGAGCGTCGGAGCCGATGGCCCACAGCTTTACCTGTCCGGCATGCTCGCCGGAAGACGTTACAATCTCGACGTTAGCAACGCTATCGGAGTCGGTTGGAGCAGACGAGACCGGGCTATGCGATGCCCTCTTGCCGCTCGTGTCGTCGGTCGTAGCCTGGTTTTCGCGTACATCGGCGGTGGCGCTTGCCGAGGGCCAGGAATCGTCATAAACGATCACGCCCTTTTTATTGACGACCTGCATGCCCAGATCGTCGGAAACCAAACTCGACGTTGCGACCGTGCGCAGTTCTCCCGCGGTCCAAGAGCCGTTTTCCTCATATGAGGTCGCCAACTTCTCGGCAGCGGAATTTGCGATTTCGACGATATTGGAGCGTGTGTAATCCGAAAAGACCGTGCCCCACACAACAGAGACAACGCCCACCAGCACCAATACTGTCATGAGCGATGTCAGAGCAAAAGCAAGTGCCATGCGCGAGGGATAGCTCATCGTTGGCCGTGAATCGGAACGAGGCGTGTTCCAACTAGCCTTGGAACCCGCCTCGCTCTCCTGCTTGTGCTTTTGTCCGATTTCAAAGCGCGCAGGTGTCATATGTGATTTCCCTATTTCTCGTCCGACTTATCGGTCTTGGCCGGAGCCTCGAAGCGATAGCCGACACCATGGACGGTGTAGAGCCACTTGGGCTTCTTGGGATCATCGCCCAGCTTGGCGCGAAGATTCTTCACGTGGCTATCGATGGTGCGCTCATAGCCCTCAAAGTCATACCCGAGCACTTTCTCGACCAGCTCCATGCGGTTATACACACGGCCGGGATGGCGGGCAAGCGTGGTGAGCAGTTTGAACTCGGAAGCCGTCAGATCGACTTCCTTGCCCTCGACCAAGATCTTGTGGCCCGAGATATCGATGACCAGATCGCCGAAGTCGAGTACCTCGACGGTGGGCTCGTCGGCCTGATGGGCACGGCGGAACAGAGCGCGAACGCGGGCGACGAGCTCGCGCGGCGAGAACGGCTTAATCAGATAGTCGTCGGCGCCGAGCTCAAGACCGATAATACGGTCCTCGATCTCGCCCTTAGCCGTCAGCATGATGATGGGGACATCCGAGGTATCGCGAATGGTGCGGCAAACGCGCTCGCCGGGAATCTTGGGGAGCATAAGGTCGAGCACGACCAGGTCGAACTGATGCTTCTCGAACTCCTCGATCGCGGACTGGCCGTCGCCGACGCCCACAACCCAGTAGCCTTCGCGCTCGAGATAGGCAGCGACGGCGTCACGGATTGCCTTCTCATCCTCGACCAGCAGAATCTTTTTTGCATCTGAAGCCATAACACGGCCCCCCTGTCTCAATTAGCTAAGAACAAGCCCATTTTAACGCACCTGAGCCCGCCGGATGCCGCTATGACGCGGCAGCTCGGCGGGCGGTACTCACAATTACAACGCGTTTATTCCCCTGTTGGCGCCTTTTTAACCCCTCTAAGCTTAAAGAGAGAATAGACGTGCAGTGACCGTCTCTGGTATACCCTGGCTGTTGCGCACCGTGGCGTACGTAAGGAATGAGTCCGATTTTCCCGCCGTAGCTGGATAATCGCCATACTCCAAAGCGCGGTCGGGCGACAGCAGCGAGCCATAGGTCTTGGCAGAGGTGTCGATCAGGAAATGCGACGCCTGTACCTTAACAAGGTATTTATTCTTCTTGCCAGCCGCACATGCGAGCGGCTCGCGGGACAGGAAGAGGTACGGCCCTCCCTCATTACCGATATATGTGCCCATATTGCCCAGGCTGCCCACGCCACTATAGGCCGCCTCGATAGAAAACACGAAGGTATCGCCCATATATACGGCCTCGAAAGGCGAGACTGACGAGGGAAGGACTAGCTGGGCACGTTTGGTGTTGTTGCCGTCGGTCAGATCGATTGCCGTTATGCCGTAGTAGACGCCCTCGTCGTTGCGGACACGCGGCGAGATGGTCAAAATGCCGTCGCTCGCGCGCGGGGCCGATGCAAAGCGGCCCGTCGATTTCCAAATTACCTCGGCCTTGGATTCATCAAGCGAGCGACGATAGCAAAACGAATCACTACTCGTTTTATTGCCGCCTGCCGAAGGCATTTTATACCAGATGACTGATGCCCCGAACGCCGTAAACAGCGGCGGATCGTAGTCCTTGCCACCTCGATCGAGCTCAACCACGTCGCCAGAGAGCGAAGCGCCCGACAGATTTTGAGCGTAGAGCTTCCACGATGAATTGGCAAAGTTCATCTCAACCCACGCGAATACGCCGTCGCCGGCACGGACATCGTAGAATGCATATCCCGTGCCCTCGATAGGATCCTCGATTAATGTGGTAAGCGAGCCATCGCCCAGGTTGAGCACACCGAGCGTGTTGGCGTGCAGTGCCGATGCGGGCGCCATCATTGCCGCGGCGTAATCGCCGTCGCAGTAGTACAGCAGCGTACCCAGAGGCAGCGTCCACGACGCCGCCGGCTCAAGATCGATGTCGACTGCCTCGTACTCATCCGTAATCGAGATGATTTTGGAATCATCCTTGATAACCTGCGGCTCGCCGGCGGCATCATCGCTGGTGCCCGTTTTTTTCGAGCATCCGGCAAGCACCGTGGCAGCGCCCGCGGCAGCCCCACCGAGTACAAAGCCGCGACGCGATATTCCGTTCTTGATGTGATCGGCGATACCCATTAGGCGATCTCGGTGCGAGCGGCCTCGATAGCGCGTGTAAGCTGGTCGGCGCAGGAGGTCTTTTTCATACCGCAGGTATTACCGGCGAGAACCTCGATTACGCGATCGGCAGGAGCGCCCTCGACCAGCTTGGAGATAGCCTTGAGATTGCCGTCGCAGCCGCCGGTAAATTCAACGCCCATCACCTTGTTGCCGTCATCGGAAAGGTCAAGGTGAATATTGCGAGCACACACGCCCTGAGGCTTGTAATCAAACGAAATCATGCGATCCCCTCTCAGAATGTTATTCGAGACGACTATTATCCCCGTCTTTCCCTAAATGCAACGAGGCGCTTTGCCGGCAACACACATTACCAGCAAAGCGCCCTAAAAAGCTAACGTTATGCCCGAACCTACTCGAAGCTCAGCTGCTCCAGACGATCAAAGACTGTGTCGATACGAGTGAGGAAGTCCCATGGATCAAAGATCTCGTCGAGCTTCTCCTGGCTGACGGTGCAGCGCGGGTCGGCCTCGAGACGTTCCTTAAAGGTGGGGCCGGAGACACAATCCTGTACCTCGTGCCAGGTTGCCATGGCGTTCTCCTGCACAATGGCGTACGCGTCCTCGCGGGTGATGCCCGTGTCGACGAGGGCGAGCAGCACCTTGGAGGAGAAGATGAGGCCGCGGGTCTTATTGAGGTTGGCCATCATGCGGGCAGGGTACAGCTGCAGGCCGTCGATAACGCGAATGAGGCACTGGAACATGTGGTCGAGGGCGATGAAGCTGTCGGCCTGGGCGACGCGCTCGGCAGAGGAGTGCGAAATGTCACGCTCGTGCCACAGGGCGACGTTGTCGAAGGCAACCTGCGCGTTGGCCTTCACGACGCGCGACAGGCCGCAGACCTTCTCCATGGTGATGGGGTTGCGCTTGTGCGGCATGGCTGAGCTGCCCTTTTGGCCCTTACGGAACGGCTCCTCGGCCTCGAGCGTATCGGTCTTCTGCAGATTGCGGACCTCGGTAGCGATGCGCTCGCAGGTGGCTGCGGTGGTGGCGAGAACGCCGGCGAGATAGGCGTGATGGTCGCGGCTGATAACCTGCGTGGACAGCGGGTCGTGAACCAGGCCCAGGTGCTCGCAGACATACTCCTCGACGAACGGCTCGATGGAGCTGTACGTGCCGACAGCGCCCGAGATGGCACCAAAGGCAACATTCTTGCGGGCGTCCTCAAGACGATCCAGATCGCGCTTGAGCTCCCAGGCCCAAGAGCCAAACTTCATGCCGAAGGTCATCGGCTCGGCGTGGATGCCATGAGTGCGGCCGGCACAGAGCGTGTTGCGCTCCTCAAAGGCGCGACGCTTGCAAATCTCGCCGAGCTTCTTGACATCCTCGATGATCAGGTCGCAGGCCTGGGTGAGCTGGTAGCACAGGGCCGTGTCGCCCAGATCGGAGCTGGTCATGCCATAGTGAACCCAGCGGCTGGGCTTGGGGTCGCCCTCGGGAACATCGGCATCGATGTATTCCTTCATGTTGGTCAGAAAGGCAATGACGTCATGGCGCGTGACTTCCTCGATCTCATCGACCTTCGCCTTCTCAAAGTTGGCATGGTCGCGGATCCACTGGGCCTCGTCTTTGGAAATACCGATCTTGCCGAGCTCCGCCTGGGCCTCGCAGGCCAGAACCTCGATCTCCTGCCAAATGGCGTACTTGTTCTCGAGGGAGAAGATGTGTCCCATCTCCGGGCGGGTATAGCGATCGATCATAGCGGCTCCTTTTTGGTTATTGGCACGTTGGTCGTAACCCAACCATTGTACCGTGCGCAGGTGCGAGTATGGGCAGCAGGCATTAACCTAACATTTTGGAATTGGAGCGAGCATGGGGACGTCCGCGCATTTGCTTCGCAAATACGCACCGGCTGCGGTCGATCTCCTCGGATTCACGGAGACGATGGGGAAGACTTTGTTGAATTGGCCGTCCCGAGGTCTTCTGTGCTCCATGGAGCGGGCAACGGGACATCCGCGCGCCCGCGTCGCGGACGCGCACCGGCTGCGGCGATCTCCTCGGATTCACGGAGACGATGGGGAAAACTTTGTTGAATTGGCCGTCCCGAGTTCTCCCGCGCTCGGTGGAGCGGGCAACGGGACGTCCGCGTATTTGCTTCGCAAATCCGCACCGGCTGCGGCCGCCTATCGGCGACCTTGCCTGCTCGCTATAAACGCTTCGCGTTTATTTAACGCTCGCACCCTGTCGGGTTCGAGTCCCGGCACTTTATTGAAAAAGGCACGGTAACGAAACGTTACCGTGCCTGAAATTCGAATGGAGCGGGCAACGGGACTCGAACCCGCGAGTGTCAGCTTGGGAAGCTGATGCCTTACCACTTGGCGATGCCCGCTTGTGTGTTGGCTAGTATAACGCGGTTGTCTTGTTCGATACAAGGGTGGCGATGCTTGTTTTAGCTGTGGAGATTCGTTTGAAAATCGCGTCAATTGTGGAGACGAGGACCTTTGACTTCCTGTTCCCCTTATCTTCTACCTGCGCTTTTGCTTGATTGTTGTATTTGAGCTCAATTTGTCAGGAATTGGGCAAGCTTTTGGTCAGGCTCCGGTACTTACCCGCATGAACCTCGGGGGTAGCCTCATCCTACGCGTCGCAGCCTCCCCGTGCGACGCACGAGGGATAAGGAGCAGCCATGTCCAACGCACCCACGCACTCTGTCCACAGCGCAATCGCAACAGGTCCGCTGCTCCTGCTCCTCTTCCTGCTTTTCGGCTGCCTGGCACCGGGAGCCGCATTTGCCGTCGATGGCTACGACCAGCTCGGCTTCCGCACTATTAGCGATGATTGTGGACCCTTCTTCATCGGCAAGTATGAAGCTCAAGACACCTCGATTGCCTACTGCATGAACCAGGAGCGCCCCGGCCCCACCAAACCGGGCGGCCCATGGCTCAACTTTGATCAAGGCTGGGTGTGGCTCGACGACGAGTTCGCGGCAATCGTTTGTCACGGATATCCCACCACCACGTCGTTTGGCGGTTACCATCTTTCACCCGATCGCGCCCGCGCCGCCACCCAGCTTGCCGTATGGATGCTCAACGGCACTACCCATGTCGACGGCACCTACTCCTACACGACCGCTCAGGGTAAAACCAAGAGCGGACACTTTACCGCCGACAATGAAGTCGTGGCGGCTGCGCGGTGGCTCCACGACAGCGCAAAATCAGGAAGCATCAAAGCCGCTCCGCACCGCGCGCGACGCTATCTAGGGGCCGTATCGGGCGGCAGCAAACGTCAAGACATGCTCTATGTACTGCCGGCGGTCTCTGTTTCCTTCCAAAAGCAGTCTGCTAACACCGTTATTACCAGCGGAAACAATACCTATCAGTTTACCGGGGCAACATTCGATATTTTTGAGAGCGCCAGCGGCGCACGTGTCGGCACCATCAAGATGGACAGCAACGGTCGAGCGCAAGCAACACTTCTGCCCAACACGGCATACTACCTAGTTGAAACGAAGGCGCCGGCCGGCTATGTCCCCCGCCACGATCGTATTGCCTTTACCACGGGGAATGACGGCGGGCGGGTCGCCATTGATGAACAGCCCGGCACCATCAACCTGCGTATCGTAAAACTCGATGCCGCGACGAATGCCGGCCCCCAGGTGGGATCTTCACTCGCAGGAGCAGAGTTCACGTGCGTATCACAATCAACCCCTGGATGGGCGCAAATCCTCACGACCGACGAAAGCGGTCGGGCCACTCTCGCCGATGTCCCCTTAGGAACCTTTACCATCTACGAATCAAAAGCCCCCGAGGGCTACCTGCCATCCAACGACAGCTGGACCTATACCGTTGGAGCCGACCAGCTCGGCGATTCAGGCGTGGTCGAGATCGAATCTCGCGTTTCCGATATCCCCATTGCGTTTAACCTTGAGATTTCCAAATTCAAGGATTACGGCAATAGCGACCAATCCGGCCTGGAGCAGCCGGCGGGTGGTGTTGTCTTTGAGGTTGTCAGCAACAGCTCTCAGCAGGTTGTTGGCACACTGACCACAAACATCTATGGCTTTGCCTCCACCAAAGATCAGCCCGAAGCATGGTTCGGCACAGGCAAGCGACCCGCCGGTGTCCACGGAGCCGTCCCATACGACCGTGCCGGCTACACGGTTCGCGAGGTTCCGGAAACCGTCCCCGAGGGTTTTAAACGTGCAGGGGAATGGACCGTCGGGGCCAATCAGATTTCCGACGGCGCCGAGCTTCAATATATCGTGGACAACCACGCTCTGTCGACGCATCTCCAGATTGTAAAACGCGATGCCCAAACAGGCGCTTCTGTTCCCCTAGCCGGATTCACCTTCCAACTCCTCGACAGCAATCACGAACCTGTCTCACAAACTTGCTGGTATCCAGCACATAACGTAATGAACACCTTTACGACTGACGCGACCGGGACCGTCACACTGCCCGAATCGCTCGTGCCGGGCACCTATTATGTACGCGAAACCTCGGCCAAAGAGCCCTATCTTGTCGGTGAAGAGATCGAGGTAAACATACCCGCCGACATGAACCTAACGCCCGTTGCAATCGCCTCGTATTATGACCACGCCGCGACCGGAAACATCAGGATCGTTAAAACCGATGCCAAAGACGGCAGCAGTCTCGCGGGCGCCGTCTTTGAGATCCGTGCCTCGGGTGATATCGTGCGCCCCGACGGTAGCATTGCCGCGCTCGACGGTGAGACTGTCGCGACCGTCACGACGGATGAAACTGGAGAAGCACGCGCGGACAACCTCCCACTGGGATCTGGCACCGCACGCTACGAGGTTGTCGAGACTCAAGCGCCGGCAGGCTTCTTGCTCGATCGGACAACCCATATTGTCGACCTTACTTATGCCGACCAGAAAACACCCGTTGTAGAAGCACGGCTTAACGTATCCGACGATTACACCAAGGTTGATATCTCCAAGGTCGATGCAAGCGGTGAGCAGGAAGTGGAAGGCGCACAGCTCACCTTATATGGTCCCGATAAAACCGAAATAGACTCCTGGACCTCATCCGACAAGCCGCACCGCGTCGAACATCTTGCACCCGGCACCTACTCGTTGCGCGAAATGATGTCTCCGCGGACCTATGACCTTGCCGAGGAGATAACGTTTGAAATAAAGGATACGGGAGAAGTCCAATCCGTCGCGATGAAGGATACGCCCATCGAGATCAAAGGACAGGTCGACAAGCGTCAGGAGCTTGCCCAACCTATCGGGAAGGGTCTGTTGGCCAACGGCGATGGTAAAAATCGCGCCGCGACGCAAACCAATACGGATGGACTTTTCTCCTATACCATCGATGCTCGAAACGACTCCGCTACTTGGGTTGATGAGTTTACGATTACCGATGATCTTGAGTGTGCCGAGGACGATACGGCGAGATTCGTCTCAATCGAAACCCCCGTCGCCATCGGCGACCTCAACGGTCTGTGCAACGTATGGTATCGCACGACGCCGTTGGACTCGACAGACGTCGATGAGCCGGCAAACGCGACACTTGACGATGGGCACGAAAATCCTTGGCTTGAGTCCGACGAAGTAAAAGAGAGCCTGGGTGAGGACTGTCGCCTCGTCGATTACGACGGTTGGCACCTCTGGAAGGCGAATATCTCAACCATGGAATCCACCACACTCGAGGCGAAAGAACTCGACCTTGCATCCAATACCGTCGTAACGGGCATTCGAATTGAATACGGTGCGGTAGCCGCCGACTTTACGACTCGAAGCGATGCGGATTCTTGGAACCGCGATGATCTCAAAGATGAGCACGACGATCTTGACGATGCCAAAGCAATCCTTGGCACAGACGCCCGGGGCGCAATCGTGCACATGCAGGCGACGTCGGCTTATACGCCCCAAACCGCACTCACCAACAGCGCACGCGTCGATCTTTGCCGCAACGGCGGCGGCGATAAACTTGAGTCACATGACGAGGACAGCGTCATTCAACGCTGTACCCTACCGCAGGACCTACCGGCAACAGGATCAGTTCCCATCGCCGCTTGCATCACCGCGCTCCTGACCTCGGGTGCCGCAGCCCTATGGTTCGCTCGCCTTAGGTCGATCCCAAAGAAGCGCTAGCGCGATGAAAAAGCGGGCGAGCCAGTCCCCTGGCTCGCCCGCTTTCAATCATGTAAATCGCCGTATCTACTCTGCAGACGAAGATCCACCATCAACGATTGCCTGCTCGGACTCAGGAATCCCATCGGCACCCGTACTCTGTTCTTGCTCCACCTCTTCGCTGATTGCGGAGGCGGGGGTCGAGCCCTTTGCACCCACGATGTAGGCAGCCCCAAATCCTAACGCAATGGCAATCAAGGTCAAAATCACGTAGACAGGCCAATGGCGCTTAATATACGAAAACACGTTGACTCCTTAGAGCTCCGTCTACGAACGGCGGATAACCTCGGTCACGACCTCGGATACCGTGGCAATGTTCGTCGGGTTGACATTGTGGGGCAGGTCGTCCTCGGTACGAGCGCAAGCCAGACGCGTGCCGTCCACGCCGGCGATGGTGAGGGCTCGGCGGCTCGCCTCGAGCGCGGCATAGGCATCGGTCTTGGCATAGGGCATCTCGAGCGCGCCACAATCGACATGGAACGACTTGCACACCTTGCTGACCAGGTTCATGATGCGGCGATCGCCCTTGAGCAGCTGCTGTTCGCCCTCGACCGTCACCACCGAAAGCCTACCGGCGCCGACGGATTCAAGATTGATGAAGAATACGCCACGGAGCTTGTCGCGATGCGATGCCAAGAAGGCCTTCATACCGGCGCCATCACAATCCGAGGCGCCCGTTGCCACAAACCAGATATCGTGACCGAGCAGCTCATCATCGCCCATAGAGGCGACAGCCGAGAGCATATCTTCGGGAGAAGCGCCGTCGGAAGACGTAGCGCCGCCCTTCCAGCCATCGTTATCGTCCTCGAAGTTATCCCACGAACCGATACCGCGACCGGACTTCTTGGCATCGTAATCGTCTTCGACGCCCAGCCAGTCACTCATGCTGTCCTGCTCGTTTTTCTTTTTACGGCCGAACAGACCACCCAGGCCGCGCTTACGAGACTTGGGTGCCGCCGGGGCGGGAGCCGAAATGGTCTCGATCGGCTGTGCGCCCGACGCAACGGGCATAGGAAGCGCAACGGGTGCCGATGTGGGTTCGGGGCCCTGGGCAGTAGCAAAGGGATCGTTGACCTGTGCGGAGGGGTCGGGAAGGTCGAACAGCGACGTGCGAGACGCAACGTTTGCCTGCTTCATAGACGGCAGCGACGGATCGGGGACCGAAGCCAGCGGAGACGAGGAAGGTGCAGGCGACGGTGCCGACGCCGGATCGGGAACATTCATCTGCGGGCGCGGCGATGCCTGGGAGGAAATCTGGGCCATAAGGGAATCGACCGTTTCGTCCTGGGTGGGAGCGACATTGGCAACCGTGGCACCGGAACCACTCGGGGTCGGCATGGTAAAAATCTGCGTGGAATAAGGCCTCGACTCATCCGTCTCGGGAGTCTCGGAAACCGTAGGCACTTCCTCCTGCTCGACCTCGGTCGAATCATCTTGCTCGGCTGCCGCGTATTGCTCTTCGTCAGAGTTGGCCTCGACGGGCTCGTCCTCGGCGGCATCTTGGATTTCGGCAGCATCAGCAGGCTCGTCATCGTCTGCCGCGTCGCCCTGCTCATCGGAAACAGGAAGGGGGGGCTCGGCAATCGCGGTGCCCTGTTTTTCAAACGTTATCGTGGAATCGAACTGCGCGGCATCAAACGACATGGTGCTATCGACGTGCTGCTGAGCCTCGAAAGACGTCGTCGCTTCAACAACATCCGCGGACGCCGGTTGCTGGGACTCAAAGGACGTTGTAGCTTCGGCGGCTTCGACGGGCGCGGACTGCATAGCCTCGTTCTGCTCGAACTCTTGCGCCGCGAGCTCACGTGCCGCCTCGGCTGCCTGCTGCTGAGCGATAGCCTCCTGCTCGGCAGCCTCGCGTGCGGCAGCGCGCTTCTCCTCGAAATCGTCGACAAATTTCTTGCCCTTTGCAAACGCACCCTTAAAGAAGTTGGAAGCGCTGGCGCCAATCGACGAGAACGCGGATGCAATGTCGGCATGCGGCGTTGCCGCGGGAATCTCGGCCGAGAAATCAGTATCGCTCTCGTAAGACACGCGCCTCGGTTGTTCAACGTAATCGTCGTCAGACTCGTCCGCAACGTCTTGCGCCGGCGCGGCGGGAGCCAAAATGTCCAATCCTGCCGCGGGATCGATCGCAGACACCGCCTCGGGCTCGGCAACGGCAGCGGTAACCGCGGCAGACTCATCATCCGCAGTGACAACGGGCGCAGGCTCGGGCTCAAACGTCGGCTCCTCGCCCTCCTCGTAATCGAGCGTGCAGGACTCGGGAAGCATTCCGAGCGCACGGATGGCATCCGAACCAAAGCGGATGTTGCCGGCGGCGTTGCGATAGAGCTTGGGCTCGGCCGCGGCAGGCTCCTCCGCCGGCTCAGCAGCGGGAACCTCGTCATTGAACTCTTCGGCCTGGACAGCCTGATTCTGATCCTCGGGCACGATGGCGCCAATCAGCGTCTCGTCGGCAGACGCACCCTCAAAGCCCTCGATCTGCTCGTCAAAAGCCTCGCCCTGTTCGGGCTCGGTTTGAGCGTCGGGAGCAATCGGCTGACCGAACTCGTCCTCGGCGTAGGTAGGCTCTTCGTACTCGATGGTGTTGCCGTAGTCGTTTTGCTGCTGGGCCGCGGCATACTCCGCCGCCGCGCGCGCCATTTCCTCGGCACGACGTTTCTGCTCCCCAAAATAGGTATCGAACGGAACATCGTCGGGAAACTCGTTCTCGCCCTGGAAGGGAGCAACGTTGTCCATAACACCGAGCATAGCGGCAACAGAAGACTTGTTGCACACCGCGCCGGACGTATAGGGAAGAATGTGGCGGTTAGAGATGATGTTTGCCGCGTTGGCAAGTGCAACGAGGGAAGCGAGGATCGCGACAATCCACAGCAGAACCTTGAGCGCGCCGGGGAGCGGCAGGATACGCAGGATGGCAACGGCAGCGGGGGCAACCGTGGCAACGGGCAACAGCTTGGCGATGAGCGCACGATACGAAGCATAGGGCTCGCGGGCGAGCAGCTCAGCACGGGGAGAGTCGTAGTGTGCGACAACGACCACCGGGCGGTTGCGCGGAGACGCGAGCGGGCCCGAGGCCTTGTGGTAGGCGATGACATTTTGGCTCACGCCCGTCTTGCCCAGGCGCGAAACCACGGGGTGCCCTGTGCGTTCGAGCACGTAAAGAACGGCGCCGACAATGGCCAGCAAGGTGCCGACCAAGCCGATACCGCCACCGATGCCCATCAGCAGGGCACCGGCAAACGCAAGAATACCGGTAACGGCAAATGCCAACCTACTGGGCGCCGGGGCATTGAACTCCTGAACCTCGGGATCAAAGCCGTGGTTGCGGAAGATCTGAGCGATATCCTCGGCCGCCAAGCGCTCTTCTTCGCTGCATGCCGGCGTAATGCCGGTGTTCTGCAGCAGGTGGTTAATATAGTTCTGGGTGTTCGCCATGTGCGCTCCACATCCATAATCCGACAAATAGGCCCAATGCATGCACATTAGAACCGTATATAGTCGAAAGTATACCCCGAGCGAGCGCAAACGACCGAATTCGGGCCATCTTAACGCCCCGAGCGGACAAGGATATAGCCTAATCTCCATATCGGACTAAAATCATGGCAGCAAACCACCTTCTCATGCGAGGACTCTATGACGGCAAGCGACACGACCGCGACAATTAAAAAGGGGAATTCGGAGCCCAGTTTCGATAAAACGGCTCAGCGCATCCTCAATCTTTTCTTTGTGCTCAACAGCTCCCCCGAACCGCTGACGACCGAGCAGATCGTCTTGGATTCCGACCTGGGATATGGCTCCGGCAACATCGACTCGGATAAGCGCAAGTTTCGGCGCGATCGTGACAAACTGCTCGAGCGTGGCATCTTAATCAAGGAGGTTCGCCCCGCCGGTGCGCAGGAGACCGAGGAAAGCTCGTGGACAATCGACCGCGAGCACACCTTTGCAGCAGGCGGCCTCATCACCGCAGACGACGCCGATATCCTGCTCAACGCCATCGACCAGACACTAGCGGCCGGCTCATCCACTTTTGCCGCGCCGCTTGCCGATATTCGCTCCAAAATTGCCTACCTCACCGGCATGTCGGCGGTGGACGAAGTACCGATCCGCCGCTCTCCCACCGTCGATGCGGTATGGAGCGCCTTTGCCGAGCGATGCGCACTGCGATTTTTATATCAGAACGGACGCGGCGAGCAGAAAGAACGTACCGTCTGTGTCTACGGCATGTTCGAACGCGAGGGCGTGGCGTACTTCTGCGGCCTCGACAATGTCACCGACGACATCAGGACATTCCGCTGCGACCGTATCGTTCGCGCATGGCGTCCTTCGAAGGCCTACGCCATCCCTGCGGACTTCAATCTCAACGACTATCTGTTCTTTGAATTCGATTTTGCCGACCGACCGCCCGTTGCAGCCACGTTCTCGTTCGCCCCTCAGACGCAGATCGATATGATCAACGGCCTCACGCGCGGGCGAGGTGAACTCGCACACACCGATGCGGGATGGACCTGGACCGTTGACGTGCATAACCTTGAAGCCGCCGCCTCATTTTGCATGGCCCACGCCATGGACGGCATGAGGCCTGTGGCCCCCGAATCGCTCAAGCAGGCGTGGAACCACCTCATTGAAAGGACGGTGCACGAGCATGCCCGTGCGTAAACTCACCAGCGAGCAGAGACTCTCGCGCGCCATCGACATCATGGAGGCTCTCTACGCCGCCGGCGAGAGCGGCATGACACGAACCGAGATTTGCAGCCGCTTTGACATCACGGGGGCGTCGCTCGTCGAGATTCTCGAGATCGTCTCGACGCTCGCGGACCGAGAATCGGGCGCGCGCATCATCTGCGAATGCCACGGCGAGCGTGTGGTCCTCACCGGTGACGCCGGGCGTGTGCTACCGTTGCGTTTGAGTGCCGCCGAGGGCGCTGTGCTCAACCACGAACTTGAATCGTTGGGGATCGAGCCACAGACGGCAGCCCGGATTCGGCATGCTCTTCTACCCGAAGAGCTCGGCTATAACCAGCGCGTCTTTGACACCGTCAACCACGGGTCGCACTGGCAGCAGCTGAGCTGCGCCATTCAGGACGGCGTTCGCTGCCGCATCTCGTATCGCTCGATGGACGATGCACGGCCACGCGAGCGTCTGGTCGACCCCTTGCGCATTACGGCAAACGGCGACCAAACATACTTGATTGCC
The DNA here is from genome assembly GCA_905213325.1 of Collinsella aerofaciens. GTDB lineage: Bacteria > Actinomycetota > Coriobacteriia > Coriobacteriales > Coriobacteriaceae > Collinsella > Collinsella aerofaciens_AG. Next base: position 22,111 of record CAJMHW010000018.1, on the reverse strand, counting down.
TGGGACATCGCAGTCGATGAGCAGCGCACCTATCGCATGGATAAAATCGAGGGACTCACCTTGACGGAAGACTCCGTCGTGTCTCACGCACCGGACGTCGCATCCCTCCACGATTCCCTTGCCCGGACGCAGCGTAGCGCAAAGCTCTTGATGCCATTCGATATGGCGGAACATCTGGACTGGGCCGGCATCACCCTAATCGAGCGCAGCGGGGCAGACATGGCAATGGTAACCGTGCATTACGGCTCCGAGCGTTGGCTACTGAGCCAGGTAATCGCAGCGGGCGGAGCCATCCGCATCTTGGATGACCCCGCCCTGTCAAAGCGTCTGTGCGATATGGCAAAAACCCTCGTTTGTCCGCTTTAGCGCCGCCGCTCGTGGCGTGCACGCCACAGTTGCAGATAGTGCCCGATCTGCGCCGATTCGATGCGCTGGTAGGAGCTCGTGGGCAGCGACGTTAAGAACTTCTTTCCGTAGCCCTTCGTCACCAGGCGCGGGTCGGCCAGAATCAGCACGCCGCAATCGGTCGACGAGCGGATAAGGCGGCCGGCCGCCTGCTTGACCTCGAGCACCGCCTCGGGCAGCGAATAGCGCGCCCAAGCGCGGTCTTCGCGCAAGTTGCGCTCGCACGAGAGCGGGTCCGTGGGGCTCGAGAACGGCAGCTTGGGAATGATGACGCAGCGCAGCGTCTCGCCGCTGGCGTCGAATCCCTCCCAGAAGGCCTTAAGCGCAAAAAGCGACGAGGTCGGCTCGTTGATAAACCGGTCGCGCAGGCGACGAGGAGATGAGTTGCGCTGCTGGCAGTTGAGTTCCAGACCCGCACGGGCCATCTTGGGCTCAACGCGGGTGTACAGGTCTTCCATGTCGCGCCGATTGGTGAACAGCGTGAGCACCGATCCGCCCATGGCAAGATGGGCGTCGACCAGCACGCGCTCGAGCGCCGTAAGATAGCTCTCACGATCGCGCGGATCGGGTATATCGCCCGCAACGACTACAGCCATGTTCGAATCAAAGTCGTAGCTCGAGTCCAAGTGCAGCGATGAGGATGTCGAAGCACCGATGCGATCGAGGCCGACTGCGTGGTTAAAGTGTTCAAAGCTTTTGGACACCGTCATGGTCGCCGAGGCAAAGATAGCCGTGTGAACCTCGGGCAGCCACTCGGTTGCCAAGGCCTCGCCAATGTCGATGCGCTCTGCGGTCATTGACTCTCCGCCGGCACGCAACCTGCGATTGACCTGCAGCGAATACACGTAGTGTTCATCGGTGCCGTCGATGATGAGTTTGAGGTTCTCGGCCAGCTCGTGCAGGCGGCGCGAGATATCGCCCAAGTCGACAACAACCTCGGGCTTGTCGGCGGCGACGGCTTGCACCAGCGCGTCGACGCTCTTGTCAGCTTGTTCCAATGCATCGATGGCAGCGTAGGCCGACGGTAAGAAATCATGCCAGTCGTCAGATTCGCGCAGCTCGGGGCCAATCCATAGATTGGCATTGTCATAACCCCCACGGGCACGGCGGCCGAGCTCGCGAACGCCATCGAACACGTCGGCGATTGCCATGCTCGCGCGCGCAACCGTCGACGTCGCCTTGACAGTAAGGCCCAGATAGAGCGTAGAGCCCTCAGAGGTTGCCAAATCACGGGAGACCTGGCTTAGCGCGCCGGTGGTCGAGCCGCCCAGGCGCTCAAACAGAACGCGTGATTCGTCCGCCGACACCACGCGCGCCCACTGACGGCGCGCCTCGCGCTCGATGGAATGGGCCTCGTCGATTACCCAATGACGAATCGGAGGTAAAATCCTGCCCTCGGCCGCAACATTGCGGAACAGCAGTGAATGGTTGGTGACCACCACGTCGGCATGCGCCGCACGACGGCGAGCGCCGTGGACCAAACATTTATCAGGGAAAAACGGGCAGAGGCGACGAGCACACTCGCGCGAGGCCGTCGTAAAGTCGGGGCGGTTGACACTGCGCCACCGAATGCCGAGCGAGTCGAGGTCGCCATCGGCTGATTGACAGACGTACGCCATAATGACCGCGACCGCCGTGAGCGTGTCCGCCGGATCGCGCTTGGTGGTAATCTCGACCTGGCCGCGGCTCATGCGCTCAAGCTTGCGCAGGCACGGATAGTGGTCATAGCCCTTGAGAGCGCAAAATGACAGGCCACCGTCCAGTTGCTCGGCAAGTTTTGGCAGCTCATGGTACATGAGCTGGTCGGCAAGATTGTTCGATTTGGTCGCAATACCAACCGTGATGTTGTTACGGCGTGCTGCCTCGGCAAAAGGCACCAGATAGGCCATCGATTTGCCGACGCCCGTGCCCGCCTCAATTACACGATGAGTGCCCGTGACCAGCGCATCGCGGACCTCGAGCGCCATCGCGATCTGCTCATCACGCGGCTCGTAGGTGGGATACATGCGATTGACCAGGCCACCTGGCGCATAGTCTGCCTCAATCTCCTCACGACTCGGCATCTTGAGTACCGGCAGTTCGTCGGCGTCCACCCGATCGTCGGCGCGATCGGCCTTGAGAACGTCAGCACGAGCGGCGCTGAGAGAGAAGATAGAACCGGGGTTCTGCCCCGCCAAGAATGAGAAGATTGGACGATAGGACCAAGGCACGTCCGGATGCATGTCGGCTAGGCGCGCCATGAGGCCCTGGGGCAAGTCGGTGAGTGCCACGAGCAACACGCGCCATACGCCACACAGGGCGTCGACGTCGGCATTGGCACGGTGTGATACCGAGTCACAGCCAAACAGATCGGCCATAAAAGACAGCTTGTGCGAAGCCAGGCGCGGAAGCGCGATGCGCGACAGCGCCAGCGAATCGATCCAAATATCGCTCACGTTGACGCCGCCTTTGACCGACTCGATAAACGAGCGGTCGAACGTGGCGTTATGTGCGATTACCGGGCAACCACCGACAAAATCGGCGAGAGCGGCTACGGCCTCAACGGCCGACGGGGCATCTGCCACATCGGCATTTGTAATGCTCGTGAGCTCGGTAATCTCGGCGGGAATCAGCTGCTTGGGATGCACGAAGGTATCGAAGCGGTCGACGATCTCGCGGCCCGAAAGACGGGCCGCCGAGATCTCGATCAGCTCGTTGTCCTGCACCGAAAGACCTGTGGTCTCGGTATCGAGGACAATCACATCTTCCTCGATAAGGCCGAAGGACTGCGTTTTGGCGCGTTCGGCAAGCGTGGCATAGGAGTCGATGACAAACTGCGGCGTTCCTGACGAAACCGCGTCCTCGATTAGCATGCAATGCCCGCTCGACGAAGGCCCATACGGATCAGGCTGTCACAGACCTGCGGGAACGTCATGTCGTCGGTGTGGCGGATCTCATCCGGATACAGCGACGTATCGGTCATGCCGGGAATGGTATTGGTCTCGAGGATGACGGGGCCGTCCTCACTCACGATAAAATCGCTGCGCGAGATGCCCAGGCAACCGAGGGCCTTGTGAGCAGCACAGGCAAGCTCCTGAGCGCGAGCGTAATTCTCGGGTGAAATCTGCGCCGGAATACGATGGATGTCCGTAGGGTCGACATACTTCACGTCCAAATCGTAGAACTCACAGTCCTCGGGTTTGCGAATCTCGACAATCGGCAGGGCGCGCACGTCGTCCTCGCCGTACACGCCGACGGTGATCTCGGTACCCTCGATGCACTTCTCGACCAGCACTTTGTCGCCGTACCCAAACGCCTTGGCAATTGCCGCGGGCAGCTCGGAGGGCTCATGGACCAGGGAAATGCCATAGCTGGAACCGTTGACGGCCGGCTTCACAAAGCTGCGCTCGCCACAAACCTCGACGATATGATCGATATCGACTTCATCGCCCACCTCGAGCGCAAGGCCGGGGGCAATGGGAATGCCCGCCTTGGCGTACAGGAGCTTAGAGACCTCTTTGTCGGCACCGCAGGCGCTAGCAAGCACGCCCGAGGCCGTGTAGGGGATACCCAGGGTCTCCATGGCGCCCTGCATGGCACCATCCTCGCCGCCGGCACCGTGCATGGCGATAAACGCCACGTCAAAGCCCCCGGTTGCCATGGTTACCATAAAGTCATCAGCGGCCGTATCGAGCAGCTCCACCGAAGTGTAGCCGGCCTCCTTCAAGGCAACCACGACGTTCTTTCCCGAATTGAGCGAGATCTCGCGCTCAGCGGAATGACCGCCCGCCAAGACCGCTACGTGCATGTTCTCTAGGCTTTTACCCGGCATGGGCAGACTCCTCCTCTATAATTTCTGCAGCTGATACCATATTGTAGCGATACCCTCTACGTTTCCCCAAAATCGAAAGGCTTCCATGAATCCCAGGACTAAATCTCAGGACATTCGCGACTTGAGCCAAAACGATATTCGCGAGCTCGTGGCCGAGCTTGGCCAGCCCGCCTTCCGCGCGAAGCAGCTCATCGAATGGGTCTTTGAGAAGAACGTTTGTTCGTTTGACGATATGACCAACCTTCCCAAGGCTTTCCGCGAGCAGCTTAAAGAGGCTTTTGCCTTTGACACGCCAACTGAACTCACCAAGCAAGTTTCCAAAGATGGCTCTCGCAAGTATCTGCTCGAGTACCACGACGGCGTTTCCGTCGAGACCGTCGGCATGCCCCGTCGTAACAAGCTTTCCGTCTGCGTTTCCACCCAGGCAGGCTGTGGCATGGGCTGTGCCTTTTGCGCTACCGGTCTCAACGGCCTCAAGCGCTCTCTGACCGCTCAAGAGATCGTCGACCAGGTACTTCATGTATTCAACGACTTTGGCGAGCGCGCCACGAGCGTTGTCTTCATGGGCCAGGGCGAGCCGTTTGCCAACTACGACGAGGTTCTCAAGGCGCTGCGAATCCTCAACGACCCCGATGGCATCGGTATCGGCGCTCGTCACCTCACCGTCTCTACCAGCGGCGTTATTCCCGGTATTCGCAAATTTGCCGACATCCCCGAGCAGTTCACGCTTGCCGTTTCCCTGCATTCCGCCATCCAGTCGACGCGCAATAAGCTCATGCCCGGTGTTAAGAAGTACACGCTGCTTCGCCTTCACGAAGCGCTTCAGCTCTACACCGAGAAGACCGGCCGCCGCCCAACCTATGAGTATGCCATGATCGAAGGCGTCAACGATACGAATCCAGAAATGCAGGCGCTCTGCGACTTCTGCGAGGGAACGCTGTGCCACGTTAACCTCATTCAGCTTAACGACATCGAGGGTAGCCCGCTCAAGCCGTCGCCGATTCATAAGGTTGAGGATCTTCAGCGTCGCCTTGAGTCCCGTGGCATCGAGACAACGATTCGTAACTCCCGTGGTAACGATATTGACGCCGCTTGCGGACAGCTGAAGCAGCGCTTCAAAGTTCAGAAGAACGCATAGGGGAGTCGCACCCCAAAACGTTTCATGTGAAACATCGAACGACCCCGGTTGCAGGATATGCAACCGGGGTCGTTTCATTTATTGACCTTAATTTTGATTCAGCTGCTACTGGTCCCATTTTTACGGCCAAAATAAGGGGTCCTTGTCTCGTGAATCAGACAAGGACCCATCACAATATGCTAAGTAATTGTTAGGTACCTAATAGCCTACATTTTCCCATTGGTTGCTGACCCAACCCTGATTAATCTTGGGATTCTTCGTTACCTGAGCAGTACGCATTGCAACATCTTCTGTCATAACATCCATTTTCTTCTTGGATGTATCGACAATATCTTGCGCACTACGAAGCAAACGACCTCGAAGTTCATCGTCTGTCGCGATCTTATAGCCAGCAAAGGCACCAGCCGCGACAGTCGTCGCCAATGCAATCGCAGTTAAAATTCTATTCCTCATCTTGGCCTCCTTGATCAAACTGAATCATTTCGCCAAGAATACGAGAGAGCTCTTCCTCGTCTTTAAACTCAATCTCAATCTTATTCTTTCCACGCGAGCTCTTCACACGCACGTTGGTATTAAAAACCTGACGAAGCACGCGGGCTGCCTTTTTAAAAGACTGAGGGGTTGCAGGCCTCGGCGTCTTAGGTGTCTCTCCGGCAGAAAACAACGGAGCAAGATTTTCTGTCGCTCTTACGGAAAGGCCCTCTGCAACAACCTTCTCTGCAAGTCGAATTCGAGCATCCTCATAGGGAACTGCAAGAATCGCACGTGCATGACCAGCAGTAAGTTTACCCTCAAAAATCATCTGCTGAACTACTTCGGGGAGATCGAGAAGACGCAGCGAGTTTGTAATTGCAGAGCGTGACTTGCTTACTGCCTTCGACAATGCCTCCTGTGTCATACCGCTGGCATCGATGAGCTGTCGATAGCCCTTAGCCTCTTCGACGGGATTCAGATCTGAACGTTGAAGGTTTTCGATAAGAGCAAGAGCCAGCATCTCTTCATCATTTACCTCTTTAATGACGACTGGCAATTCTTCAAGGCCAGCAAGCTTTGACGCCTGGTAACGACGCTCACCAGCGATGATCTCATAGCCGTTTCCATGCTTGCGAACCAAAAGCGGCTGCAAAACGCCATGTTCTTGGATTGACTCGCTCAACTCGCGAAGTTCAGTTTCGTTAAAGTGAATTCGCGGCTGATTAGGGTTGGGAACGATATCCTCAATAGGTAGTTTTGTTTCAGATACAGCATTTGAAGCCGATGCAGCCGAACCGCCGGTCTCATACTCGGCCTCTGAGACCAAAGCATTCAGTCCACGTCCCAATCCGCCACGTTTCTTTACACTAGGCACGCTTGATCACCTCTTTTGCAAGGTTCATATATGCTTTTGCACCCTTATTTTGAGGTGCATAGGTAATTACTGGTTCTCCAAAAGACGGAGCTTCGGAGATTTTAACCGTACGGGGGATTAGCGTCTTAAACGCCTTATCACCAAAGTACGATTGAACCTCCTCAACAACCTGATTCGATAGTGAAGTACGCGAGTCATACATTGTCATAAGCACACCATAGGTGTCTAAGCCCTTGTTCAGCCTTGATTTGACCATTTTCATTGACTCAAGCAGCTTCGTAACACCCTCGAGTGCGTAATATTCGCACTGGATCGGAATCAAAACGCTGTCTGCTGCGGTCAAAGCGTTGATAGTAAGCAGGCCGAGCGAAGGAGGACAGTCAATGAAAATAAAATCGAACTCGTCCTGAATCGGCTCAAGCAAATCTTTGAGGCGGGTTTCACGTGCAATTGCGCTTACGAGCTCAATTTCGGCGCCTGCAAGCTGAATTGTAGCTGGAATTACGAATACCTTTTTGCAATTTGTATCAAGAACAAGTGATTCTGCCGGCACATCATTCAACAATGCATCATAGATGCAGTGATCAAGGTCTTCTTTTTCAATTCCGAATCCACTGGTGCTGTTTCCCTGCGGATCAAAATCGACAATCAGTGTCTTACGACCCTGCTCACCCAGTGCTGCTGCAAGGTTTACAGCCGTCGTTGACTTACCGACGCCGCCTTTTTGATTGATGATTGCAATGATACGCGTGTCTTTTGCGCTCTTAGAACGCTTAACGTCGCGAAATCCCACGGTCCCTCCTGGTGTGTATTAAAGCTGTCAAACGGAGGATGTTTCACGTGAAACATTCCGAATCGATATCAACCGCCATGTTTCACGTGAAACACTGCAAGTTGTTAGTATCCATTATGTTTCACGTGAAACATCTAGGCAAGCGGATTCTTCTTTGCCACGCCATTTGCACGAGGCAATGCGACAGATGCTGGATGACTCTTCTTAAGAACAATGAACTCCCTGTGACCCAAGCCTTCAGGCAAATCAATTGCGTCATTCAGAAGCAAAGTGAAGCCGCAAATCTTAGCTGCTGACATGCCGGAAGCAAGCTCCTCATCCGAAGGATTGCCCTTGGTTATAACAAATAGCCCTCCATCCTTCAGATACGGAGCCGCATACTCAACAAGAATCGGTAGAGGGGCCAGTGCGCGGGCGGTTACAACAGAGAACTGCTTCTTATGGCTTCGAGCATATTCTTCAAGACGATCATGAACCGCATGAGCATGTTTCAATCCAAGAGCATGGACAAAGGAATTAACCGCATCAACCTTCTTGCCAACAGAGTCAATATAAGTAGCTTTACGATGCGTGGTTATGGTTAATGGAATACCAGGGAAGCCCGCACCTGTTCCCATATCGAGCAAAGCTCCCTCAGGAGCCTTGTTGATATAGGGGAGCAAAACAAGTGAGTCGAGGATATGAAGTACTGCAGCATCTTCTACGTTAAGAATACGGGTGAGATTGGTTGTCTTATTTGTTTCTAGAACCAAATCCAGATGCTGAATACATTTCCTCAGCTCAACATCAGTTACGCTCAAGGAATACTCTTTGCAATAGGAAGTTAGACGACTCAACATCTCGTCAGCCTGCTGATCAGTAAGTACTAACAACGAAAGCTCCTTTCTGACAAAAATCAGTGTATCGAGAACTTTTGACAAAAAAAGGGGACGTGGAAACCACGTCCCCTTAGCATAAGCTCGAGAAGATTATCGAGCAACAATCACCACATGGCGATCAGGGTCAGAACCCTCAGAATGAGTATCGACGGCATCATTGCCACGAAGTGCAATGTGAACCAGTCGACGCTCGTAGGCATTCATGGGCGGAAGCGAAACACTCTTATGAGTGCGGATGGCACGCTCGGCAGCAGACTGAGCCATGGAAGCAACCTTGTCCTGACGGCGACTCTTGTATCCCTCTACGTCCACTACAACCGGATACCTAAAGCCAAGTTTGCGGCTCACCAGCAAAGAGAACATAACCTGAAGGGCATCAAGGGTGCGACCATGACGGCCAATGAGAACAGCAAGGTCGGGAGCCGTTACATCCAAAATCAGCTCACCCTCGTCGCCCTCATACTCATCGATATGAGAGTTGGCGGCATCGAAGTGCGAAAGGATGGAACGCAGGATGGAAATCGCAACATCGGCAATGGTGTCGAGCTCCTCATCGGTCAGCTCTTCACCAGCCTTGTAGCGCCGTGCAATCTCGGGATAATCGCCCGCGACCTGCGGGGCAACCTCCTCAAGCATATCCTCGATGATCTCTTCAGACATAACGTACTCCAAAAGTTAGGTACCTAAATAAGATTGATATCCCACTACTTCTTCTTGTGCGGGCGCGGCTTCTTCTCTCGACGAGTGACCTCAACCTGCAGCGGAGCGTTCTTAAGACGCTCCTCCTCATCGGCCTTCGCCTTGTCGATGACCTTCTGCGTCACAAAAATCTGCTGGATAACCTGCCAAGCAGACGAGACGTCGTAGTACAGCAGAACACCAACGGGAAGGCTCCAGCCCATCCAAAGCATCATGACCGTCATGACAACGGCCATCATACGCATGCTCTGAGCCTGCTGGCCGGTCTGGTTGCGCGACATATAGAGCTGCGGAATCAGGGTCAGGACGGCAAACAGGATCAGGCAAACCAGCGCAGGCAGTGCAACCATAAAGCCATCGGCAAAGGAAGCGCTCGGCGTGGTGGTCAGGTCGGGCAGGATGTTGAAGAACGAGAACGTGCCGTCGTTAAAGTACTGCGGCAGGTTGCGCAGCAATGTAAGCAGGGCGAACAGGATAGGCATCTGAATCAGCAGCGGCAGACAGCCAGCCATGGGGTTGAACTTGTTCTCGCTGTAGAACTTCTGCATCTCCTCGGCCTGACGCTGGGGATCGTCGGCATAGCGCTCCTGGATCTCGAGCATCTTGGGCTGCAGCACCTGCATGCGAGCCGTCGACTTGGTCGACTTGAGCATAAGCGGCGTCAGCAGCAGACGGATGATGACCACCAGAATGATGATGGACAGGCCCCAGTCGACCGCAAAGGTCTGGATGAGCTTGAGCAGCTCGAAAAGGATGTTAACGATCCAATCCCACATGTAAGTTTTCCTCCGATAGCGAGTGCCCGCTAGGGCACAGGGTCATAACCGCCGACGTGCAGGGGATTGCAGCGAGCGATGCGCCTCACGGCAAGCCAGCAGCCTCTCAAAACACCGTGCTTCTCAATCGCCTGGATGGCGTATTGCGAGCACGTTGGGTAATAAATGCAGGCGTCAGGCAATAAGGGCGAAATAACCTGTTGATATATGCGAATAGGAGCGATGGCAACACGTCGCAAAACGTGATTGCTCATCGCTCCTCCCCGGCAACGCCGGCGCGCTTCATAAGCGAACGCAACGCCTTGTCCATCTCCTGCGGCGAGGAAACCCTAGTCTTGGGAGTTGCAAACAAGATGATGTCATAACCCGCAACGGGAAATCCGCAGCTGCGGGCGGCCTCGCGCATCACACGCTTAGATCGGTTGCGCACGACGGCACAACCGAGTCGCTTAGCACCAACGAAGGCGACCCTTCCGGAGTCGCCTTCGCCAACCGATTCACATATGGTCATTCGAATCAGAGGGTGATTGAAACGACGCCCCTGACTGAACACATGCTCGAAATCTTGCCGAGACTTAATAGTCTTCATGCGAGATGTGTGTATCGCTGCTAGACAGTGAGACGCTTGCGGCCCTTGGCGCGACGACGGGCGAGCACGGCACGACCACCCTTAGTGGCCATACGGGCACGGAAGCCATGGGTCTTGGCACGCTTACGCTTATTAGGCTGATACGTACGCTTCATCTTAAGTTCCTCCTGCTGCATTTCGAGTGTCCGCGGGGGCGCGGACGCAGATATAGACACGTGAGCTTGAAGATTGTAGGGAAATCAATGTTCAAATGTCAAGAAATCAAAGGTAAAAGGTTGCGCAGTTCACACGGTTCCCCCATAAGCCGAGCTCGATTTAGCGGTGTATGGCAACTTTTCACGATATTTCATCGAGTTTTCAACAGGTCATGTTGGCAATGTTGAGAACTTTTCGCCCGTTTTCCAAAGTTTTCAACAGGTTTTGAAAAGTTGTCGAAAGATGAGAAACATTGCACAGTGAGCTACTATTTGTTCGAAACCTTATGAAAGATTGCGAGCGGCATGTCTGACGACTTTTACACCATGGTCGATTCCGGAGACCCGGCACCCGACAACGAGCACATCACCGGCGTGCGCGAAGAGCGTGAGGAAGGCGAGCAGACGACCACGCAGGCGCCAAAAGCCATGTACGCCGCACGCATCGCCGTCTATGACGACATGCTGTCGACACCGCGGGTGATCGTCATTGATCCGCAAGATGTCCGCACGTATTTGGAAGAGACGACCAACACCGTCTACCAGTGCATGAAAGAACAAGGTGGCCACATCTCGCTCATGGTCATCCGCGAGATTGTCGAAAACTTTATCCACGCACACTTTGCCGAGCCCATCATCTCGATTCTGGACGGCGGAGACACCATCCGCTTTGCTGACCAAGGACCCGGCATCGACGACAAGGAACGTGCTTTCGACTTTGGCGTTACCAGCGCAAACAGCAAGATGAAGCGCTATATCCGTGGAACCGGAGCAGGGTTTCCCATGGTGCAGGAGTATTTGGAAAACGCCGGCGGTGCCGTATCCATCGAGGACAACATGGGCAACGGCACCGTGGTTACGGTAAGCCTGAACCCTAAACGCGTGCAGGAAATCGAGCGTGCCGGCGGACGCGGCGCTGCCGTGCGGCCCGAGACGGAACAGCCCACATATCCCCTGCCGGGAGCTTTTGCGCAGCAGCCCATGGCAACGCAGCAGGTGCAGCCCCCCGTGGCACAGATGCAGCAGCCCGGAATGCTTCCCACACAAGAACCCCAGGCGGCATCTATGTCGATGCCGCCAAACATGCCAGAGGCCATGCCGCTGGCTGATCAGGATGCAGCAGCAATGCAGCAGGCGACGGGGGCGCCGGGTGGCCAGCAAATGGGCTATCAGCCGTACCAACAGGGATATCCATATCAGCAGATGCCGCCACTGGGGTATGGCCAGCAGTTCCCGCAGCAGTACCAGCAGGGATATCAGCAGCCGTACCAGCAGATGCCGCAGCAGCAGTACAACCCCTGGGCCCAGCAGACGCCTCCGCAGCCTTACCAACAGTGGCCTCAAAGTTTTCAACAGCAAATGCCGCCGACGCAGAGTTCTCAACAACCAGCAGCTCAAATGATGTATCCTAATGCAGTAAATCAGTATGCACAGCCACAACCGGACGTGTTCGTAAGCGATCGCGGCAACGCCGCGCTGGGCTATCTGGCGCAAAATCAAGCGTGCGGCGCAACCGATCTTGCGAGGGCGTTTGGAAACTCGGCCCCCACTTGGTCACGCACGCTCAATGACTTGGCGCAGGCCGGCTTGGTCATCAAGCATGGCCAGAAATACCATCTGACCGAACTCGGCGCCGCTCGCGTGCGAGCTCAGAGCTAAAGAACGGGAGAGACAGTGGACGAGGAAGCAAGCATCATCCTGGGGGATGCCATCGCCTTTTGCCAGCGCGACGGCCAAGATGCACGCCTCATCAACATGCTGGGGCAATCGCGCGCCATAAGCCTGACCGAAGATACGCTCACGATCGAGGCGCCCTCGCGCTTTGCCATCGCGCAGCTCAAAAAGCATCAGCCGACTATTGAGGCCTATCTGGAAGAAATCGCCTTTGCACCGATTGCGCTCGACATCGTGGCACCGCAAGGCGCCGCGACGGAATCCGCTGCCGCGACGGCGCCCGCCACGGCTCCCGCTGCTTCCCCGGCGGTGCCGGCCTCCGCAGGCGACGCGCCGACAATCGAGCACCAGCACGGTGATGTTTCCCGTGAAACCATGGCACCATTGCCGACCGCGGCGGCGACGTCAACGAACGCACCCGTCACGCACATGCCCATCGCTCACGACGCAGCGGCGGGCGCTGATTCGGGCATTGCAATCAAGAACACGCTCTCGGCCGATGATTTTCGTCGCATGATGAACCAGATGAAGGGCGGAGCGCCGACTAAATCCACGCAAGCTGCGACCCCCGCTTCACCCATGCCAGCACCGACCGTGCCGGCTGAGCAGAATACGGATGGAGCCCCGCTCGCCGCGAACTCAAAATTTACCTTTGAGAACTTTGTCTACGGCCCCGAGAACAGCCATGCCTATCGCTCGGCACTCAAGTTTGCCGCCCTCGCGGACGAGCGCGGCACGTGCACATCACTGTTCATCTACGGCAAATCGGGCCTGGGCAAGACGCACCTGCTACTTGCCATCAAAAACGAGCTCGCCGAGAAGTCGCCCGAGATCAAGGTCAAGTATGCCAACTCCCAGGCATATCTGGACGACCTGATGACCGAGTTCGACCGCCAAAAGAAGAGCAACGCCCCCATCATGCAGGCGTACCACGGCGTGGACGTGCTCATCATCGATGACATCCAAAACATCATCGGCAAGCGCGCGAGCGTGGACTACTTTTTCCAGCTCATGGACGAGTTCATCCGCAACAACAAGAAGGTCGTCATCGCGGCAGACCGCGCCCCCAAGGACCTGAGCATGGACGAGCGTCTGACCAGCCGCTTCAACGCCGGCATGCTCTGCCTGGTCGCAGAGCCCAGCTACGAGATGAAATACAAGATCTTGCAGCGCTATTACGAAAACACCATCGTCGCCGCTCCCGAGGCAGGCGACGACTCGCTGCTGGCGGCCTATGGGGGCGACGGCGGACACCTGACCGACGAGCACTTTAAACACATGGCCGAGGTCTCGGGCACCAACATCCGCGAACTCGAGAGCTTTTGCGAGCGCTGCGCCGGCGAGGCGGGCGACCGCGAGCGCGAGGGCGGAGAGCTCACCTTTGACGATATCGACGCCATCGCCGGCCAGTACTTCGACACATCGGCCAAAAAGATCAACGTGCAAACGGTTCAGTCCGTCATTGAAGAGCAGTACGGCGTGACGCACGAGGAGCTCATCGGCCCGCGTCGCAACGCCAATATCGCCAAAGCGCGCCATATCGCCATCTACCTGGCCATCGAGATGTGCGAGATGACGACCACGGCGGTGGGCGCCGAATTTGGCAACCGCAACCACTCGACCGTCAGCACGAGCTACAAAAAGGTCCAGAAGATGATCCAGGAAGACCGCACCGTCACCGAAGACCTCAAGTCGTTGCGCGATAAAATTACACTGCGTTCGTAGGGAAATAGAGACACCTGTTGAAAACTTGTCGAAACCACGGGCATAAGGTGTCTAAAACCCAACCCGCGGTGATGAAAAGTTTTGCGCAGGTTTTGAACGTGGAAAACCACCCCCGTTGCACACAGGTTGCTGTCGATTCTCTTCCTGGGTCTGACCTGCGTCTTTGGGAGTAATCAACAGTTTCGTCAGTGCTATTACTATTATTAAGATATTTATATATAGAAAGGTATTAAAAGATGAAGTTCACCGTCAGCCAGAGCTCGCTTACACAAGCCATCGGCGTCGTTATGAAGGGTGTCGCTTCGGCATCCACCCTTCCCATCCTGTCGGGCGTGCTCGTCAAGGCCCAAGACGGCATCTTGGAATTCCAGACCTCTAACTACACCATCTCGATCCGTCATCGCATCGCGGCGCATGTCGAAGAAGAGGGCGAGATGGTTATCCCCTGTAAGATGCTCTCCAATATCACCAAGACCCTCCCCGATGCCCCGGTCACCTTTGAGCTGTCCGAGCGCCAGGTGCTGATCAGTTGCGAGAAGAGCTCTTTTAGGCTGAACACGCTCGATGCCAATGACTTCCCCGAGTTTCCGGCCTATGCCATCGAGAGCGCCGTGGAGCTGCCGACCGATATCTTGTCCGAAATGGTCGGTCGCGTGTGGCGCGTCACCTCGACCGACAAGGCCCGCCCCATCCTGGGCGGCGTGCACATGAAGGTCGAGAACAATACCGTGCGCCTGGTGGCGACCGATTCCTTCCGCTTGGCCGTGTGCGATACGCAGGTCGAGACCTCGACCCTCGAGGGCTCCTTTGAGCTCAACGTTCCGGCTGACGCCTTTAACGACGCGCTGAACATCATGGCAAGCCAGGCGACCATCATGATCGGGGCTACCGACACCCAGGTCGTCTTCGAGGCCGGCAACACCACCTACGTGTCGCGCCGCATCGAGGGCGTGTACCCCAACTACAAGCAGCTCATCCCCGATTCGTGCGTGACGAGCGTCAAGATCGACGTCGCCGCCTTCAATGCCGCCCTCAAGCGTGTTGCCGTTATCGCGAGCGCCAACCCCGCCGTCAAGTTCGAGATCGACGTCGAGAACGGGCAGATGGGCCTGTCTTCCATCTCCAACGACCAGGATCTGGCGCAGGAGACGATCGATGTCGAGGCCGAGGGCGAGTCGGGTACCATCGCCTTCAACTACCACTACATCTTCGGCTGCCTCAATGCCCTATCCAAGGAGAAGGAGATCACGCTGGAGCTCAAGAGCTACTCGCAGGCGGGCATCTTCAAGTCCTACGACAAGATCAACTACCTGTACCTGGTCATGCCGGTCCGCATCTAGCGTTGCGCCATGACCATGTTCGCCCGCGATCTTTCCGTCGCGCACTACCGCAGCTTCGATAGCTATCGCCTTGCCCTGGACGAGGGCGTGACGATACTTGCGGGACCCAACGCAGCGGGAAAGACCAATCTCATAGAGGCGCTGCAGCTGCTGACGAGCGGCGCCTCGTTTAGGCATCCGACCGCAGCCGAGCTCGTCCATGACGGCGTGGGCTCGTGCAAGGTCGAGCTGAGGCTCGAGGGCGACGGCCGCGTGCTTGATATGGGATTGAGCGCGGGGGACGGTAAGCGCTCGTTTAGCCGCAACGGCAAGAGATGTTCTGCCGCCGGTGTGCGCGGGGTTCTGCCGAGCGTGCTGTTTTGCCCCGACCATCTGGACATGGTTAAGCGAGGCGCCAGTGTGCGTCGCGCCGCCCTCGATGACTTTGGCATGCAACTGAGCGCACGCTATGCCGATCTTGCGAGCACCTATGGGCGCTGCGTGACCCAGCGTAACGCCTTACTCAAGGAGACCTGGTGCTGCCGCGAGATGCTCGGCGCGTGGAACGATTCGATTGCCCGCGCGGGCTCGGCTCTGCTCGTGCACCGGTTGGCCCTGCTCGACCGGCTGGCGGGCCATCTGCGCACTGCCTACGGGCAAGTGGCGTCCGGTGAGGCTGCCAACGTGACCTATACGTCCACACTGGGGGATTTGCCCCAGGTCGAGGATCGCGAAGAGCTGAAGGGCTGGGCGTACGAGCGCATGCTGGCTGCCCTTGATGAGCACGCCGACGAGGAAATTCGCCGCGGCGTGACGCTGGTGGGACCGCATCGCGATGAGATTGAGTTTACCGTGGCGGGTCGCTCCGCCCGTTCATTTGCCAGCCAAGGTCAGCAGCGAACGTTGGTTCTAGCCTGGAAGGTGGCGGAGGTGGTCGTGGCTCGCGATGTCCTGGGCACCGCCCCATTGCTGCTTTTGGACGACGTGATGAGCGAACTCGACGGCGAGCGTCGCGGTGCTTTCCTGCGGCTGATCGGCGATGATATCCAGACGGTCATAACCACGACCAACCTGGGGTACTTTACCGATGATCTGCTTGATCGAGCCAAGGTGGTGAGCATGGGTGAGACGTGCTAATTACGAGCGCGAGAGCGAAACGGTCGCCTTCAGTGGGTTTTTAAACGCAGAGCGCCAGCGCATCCTGGCGGCCGCGACGCCTGAGCGCCGCGCGCAGATGGAGGCTGCCGAGGAGTCGCGCGCGGTCTATCGTGCGTGGAACGCGGTGTGCTCGGGCACGCGCGAGGGACGGCATGTGACGGGCCTGCGCTACCTGCCCGAGTCCAATGAGCTGCTGGTGTATCTCGACTCGCCCTCGTGGACGCAGGAAATGACGCTGTTGCGCGAGATCATTCGCGCGCGCATGGAGCGCGCCGGTGCGCATGTGGACGGCCTGGTGTTCAAAACCACCGCGCCCGGCCACACGCCACCCGCCGCCAAGGAGCGCCTGCGCCCGGCGACGACCGAGCGCCCGCCGGCTCCGCACGCCGACCTCAGTGAGGCCGAGCGCACCGAGATTGAGTGCCAAGTGGCGCCCATCGAAGACCAAAAACTGCGCGAGGCCCTCGAGAACGCCATGAGAGCCAGCGCCGAGTGGGCCAAGGGCGTGCAAAGCAAAAAAGAGCCTTAAATCGCATCTGGTGGCCTTGTAGAGCCAAATACCCTCGTTCCCGAGGGTATTTTTTTACGATAAACTAGAAAGGCTGTACACATTTTCTTGACTGAAGGAGGACGTGTGGCAAACGAAAACGATTACGATGGCGGCGAGATTAAGATTCTCGAAGGTCTCGAGGCCGTTCGTAAGCGCCCGGGCATGTATATCGGCTCGACGAGCGCCAGCGGTCTGCATCACCTGGTGTGGGAGATCGTTGACAACTCCGTCGACGAGGCCATGGCCGGTTTCTGCACCGAGATCCAGGTGACGGTCCACGCCGACAACTCCATCACGGTCGTCGACAACGGGCGCGGCATCCCCGTCGACGAGCACCCTGTTAAAAAGATTCCGACGCTCGAGGTCGTCATGACGATCTTGCACGCCGGCGGTAAGTTCGATAATTCGGCCTATAAGGTTTCGGGCGGCCTGCACGGCGTTGGCATCTCCGTCGTCAACGCACTGTCCAAGCGTGTGGTCGTTCAGGTTCGTCGCGACGGCAACACCTACGAGATGGAGTTCTCGCGCGGCAAGACCGTCAAGAAGATGGAGGTCGTGGGCACCTCGGATTCGACGGGCACCACCGTCACCTTCTGGCCCGACGACGAGATCTTCGAGACCTGCATTTACGATTTCGATACGCTGCACAACCGTCTGCAGGAGACGGCGTTCCTCAATAAGAACCTCAAAATCGTGCTGACCGACGAGCGCGAGGCGACTCCCCACGTGGAGGAGTTTTGCTACGAGGGCGGCATCATCGACTTCGTCAAGTTCCTCAACGAGGGCAAGGACGTCCCCGAGGCCTTTAAGGAGCCCATCTACATCGAGGGCAAATCGGACCCGGACGCACCTGTGGCCAAGATGGGCGAGGTCGAGGTTTCCCTGCAGTGGAATAGCGGTTACGGCGAGAACGTCATGTCGTTTGCCAACGACATCTACACCCCCGAAGGCGGTATGCACCTTGAGGGTTTCCGCACCGCGCTCACCCGCGTGATCAACGATTACGCGCGCAAGCAGAACCTGCTCAAGGAAAAAGACGCCAACCTGACCGGCGACGATGTGCGCGAGGGCCTTTCGGCCGTTATCTCGGTCAAGCTGCCCGACCCGCAATTTGAGGGCCAGACCAAGGCCAAGCTCGGCAGCTCCTATATGCGCGCGCTGACGCTCAAGATCGTGACCGACGGCCTCGCCGATTACCTCGAGGAGCATCCCAAGCCCGCTCGCGAGATCGTCAAGAAGGCCCAGCAGGCATGCAAGGCCCGCAACGCCGCCCGCAAGGCGCGCGAAGCGACCCGTCGCAAGAGCCTGCTCGAGACGGCGTCCCTGCCCGGTAAGCTCGCCGACTGCTCGGTGCGCGATGCCGAGCTGACCGAGCTCTTCATCGTAGAGGGTGACTCGGCAGGCGGTTCAGCCAAGGACGGCCGTCGCCGAGACATCCAGGCGATTCTGCCCCTGCGCGGCAAGATTTTGAACGTCGAACGCGTTGGTGACCATCGCGCGTTCTCGAGTGACACCATCCAGTCATTGATTACCGCGATCGGCTGCGGCGTCACGACGAGTGCCGGCGACGGCGGCGACTTCGATATCACCAAGGCGCGCTACCACAAGATCATCATCATGACCGATGCAGACGTCGACGGTGCACATATCCGCATCCTGCTGCTGACGTTCTTCTACAAGTACATGCGTCCGCTGATCGATGCCGGCTACGTCTATGTCGCCTGCCCGCCCATCTTTGGCATTAAGGTGCGCAACAAGATTCACTACGTGTATCCCAACGGCCGCCAGCCCGAAGACGAGATCCTGCGCGACACCATCCAGAGCCTGGGCCTGAACCCCGACGATAACGACGAGGACGGCAAGGCCAAGGACGGCAAGATCACCAAAAAGCGCAAGGGCTATACCGTCCAGCGCTACAAGGGCCTGGGCGAGATGGACCCCAAGCAGCTTGCCTCGACGACGATGGACCCCAAGACCCGCATCCTGCAGCGCGTGTCGATCGAGGATGCCGTGGTGGCAGACCGCGCCGTGCGCGAGCTGATGGGTTCCGAGGTCGGCTATCGCCGCGAGTACATTGAAAAACATGCGCATGACGCGCGTTTCCTTGACGCTTAAGAGGAGGTAACGTGGCAGACGATATCAACAATAACGAGGGTACGGGCGAGGCCGGCGATGCCGGTATGCCCGATGATCTGAAGCGCCTGCTTGCCCGTGCTGAGCAGGGCGAGGACGGCGACCCGGACGCCTATAACCCCGATGTCGATGATGACGAGGAAGAGGATGACGACGGCGAGCTCGAGGAGAGTTTTGGCGAAGTCGACCGTGGCGCCTCGGCCGGCGAGGATATCAACGGCGGTCAGCTCCAGATTTCGGAGTTCGGTCGCGAGATGAAGCAGTCGTTCATCGAGTATTCGATGTCGGTTATCACAGCGCGCGCCCTGCCGGACGTGCGTGACGGCTTAAAGCCGGTGCACCGCCGCATCCTGTACGCGATGAACGAGAGCGGCATCTACCCCAACCGCCCGCACAAGAAGTCGGCCTGGACGGTCGGCGAAGTTATCGGTAAGTACCACCCGCATGGCGACTACGCGGTCTATGAGGCCATGGTCCGCCTGGCGCAGTGGTTTTCCATGCGCACACCGCTCATCGACGGTCACGGCAACTTCGGCAACATCGACGGCGACGGCGCGGCGGCCATGCGTTACACCGAGAGCCGTCTGGCAAAGCCCGCCATGGAACTGCTGCGTGACTTGCAGAAGGATACCGTCGACTGGCAACCCAACTACGACGAATCGCTCGCCGAGCCCGTGGCACTGCCTGCGCGCTTCCCCAACCTGCTGGTCAACGGCAGCCAGGGCATCGCCGTCGGCATGGCCACCAACATCGCCCCACATAACCTCACCGAGGCGATCGAGGCCACTTGCTACCTGATCGACAACCCCGACGCCACCGTCGACGAGCTCATGCAGATCATGCCCGGTCCGGACTTCCCCACCGGCGCCATCATCATGGGCAGCGCCGGCATTAAGCAGAGTTACGAGACCGGCCGCGGCTCCATTACCGTGCGTGCCAAGGCGCACGTGGAGTCCACCAAGACCGGTCGCAGCCGCCTGGTCTTTACCGAGATTCCCTACATGGTCAACAAAGGCACCCTGCAGGAGAAGATCGCCCAGCTCGTCAACGACAAGCGCATCGAGGGCATCTCGGATATGCGCGATGAGTCCAACCAGAAGGGTATCCGTCTGGTCATCGAGCTCAAGAAGGGCGTCATTCCGCAGGTCGTGCTCAACAACCTGTATAAGTACACCTCGCTGCAGACGACCTTTGGCGCCAACAACCTGGCACTCGTCAACGGCGTTCCCAAATGCCTGAGCCTGCGCGAGATGCTGCAGCACTACATCGACCACCAGGTCGACGTAGTCACCCGCCGCACCCGCTTCGACCTTAAGAAGGCCCAGGCCCGCGCGCATATCCTTGAGGGCTACTTGATGGCTCTCGACCATATCGACGAGGTCATTAGCATCATCCGCTCCTCGCAGACCGACTCCGAGGCCAGCAGTCGCTTGATCGAGCGCTTTGGCTTTACGCCCGAGCAGACCACGGCCATCCTCGAGATGAAGTTGCGCCGCCTGACCGGCCTGGAGCGCGACAAGATTCAGGAAGAGTTGGACGGCCTGCGCCGCGCCATCGCCTACTACGAGGACCTGCTGGCGCATGAGGAGAAGATCCTGGGCGTCATCAAGGAGGAGATGCGCGAGATCTCCAAGAAGTTCGGCGATAAGCGCCGCACCGAGATCAGCCAGGTCGAGAAGGACCTGGATGTCGAGGACCTCATCGCCGACGAGGATATGGTCGTGACCATCACCCACACCGGCTACGTGAAGCGTATCCCGGTTGCCGCCTACCGCGCCCAAAAGCGCGGCGGCAAGGGCGTGTCGGGCGTCAACCTCAAAGAGGACGATGTCATCGATGAGATGTTCATCGCGTCCACGCACGAGTACGTGCTGTTCTTCTCGAGCAAGGGCAAGGTCTATCGCCTGAAGGTGCACGAGCTGCCGGTAGGTACGCGCCAGGCACGCGGTACCGCGATCGTCAACCTGCTGCCCTTCGAGGAGGGCGAGAAGATCGCGAGCGTCATCAGCTGCCGCGAGTTCCCGGCCGACGAGTACCTGATGTTTGCCACCAAGAGCGGTATGGTCAAGAAGACCGTGATGAGCGCATATGACCGCAGCCGTCGCGACGGCCTGATCGCTATCAACCTGCGCGACGACGACGCGCTGTTGAACGTGCGCCGCGTGCGCGAGGGCGACAAGATTATCCTGGCCACCACCGCGGGCAAGGCGATCATGTTCTCCGAGGAGCAGGTGCGCGCCACCGGCCGCGATACCAGCGGCGTTCGCGGTATCGGTATGAAGGACGGCGTGAGCGTTCTGGGCATGGAAGTCACTAACGGCAACGGTGATCTGTTCGTCATCACCGAGCGCGGCTACGGCAAGCGCACGCCGGTTGCGGACTACCCGGAGCAGAACCGCGGCGGCCAGGGCGTCTACACCATCCAGATGACCGAGCGCAAGGGCAACCTCGCGGCCATGAAGACGGTGGGTCCGCAGCATGAGCTGTTCATCGTGACGGAAGGCGCGACGGTCATTCGCGTCAAGACCGACGAGATCAGCCAAACCGGCCGAGCCACCCAAGGCGTCAAGATGATGACCGTGGACGACAACGACCGCGTATGCGCCGTAGCCCGCATGACAGCCGCCAAGGAAAAGCCCGAAGGCGAAGGCGCCGAGGATGCGAACGCAGCCGACGCCCAGAACACCTCGGTCGACCTAGGCGACGGAGACGATATGCCAGAGGATCTCCTAGACGAGTAAGAGGAACGAGCTGATTAAAAACATCAGACTCCTTATATCGGCGGTCGGCGCACTGCGCGCCGACCGCTTTTTTGAAAACCTTGGGACCCCTGTGCCTGCCGAGCGGGCGAGATGGGTTAGGTTTGTCGCGAGTTCCGCACGCAAAGAAGGCCACTTAATGTGGCCTTCGTCTTGCGCAGG